>CAYXDG010000003.1:0-87160 GCA_964463655.1 uncultured Dactylococcopsis sp. | reverse complement strand
ACTGAGGAAGTTGGAGAGAGTCAGTTGCTGTGGAATCATGTTTATTTATTTTTATAATATCTCTGACATCTTAAATGAGACTTAAGGCTTGCAAACCTTTGTATTCTCTGTGTCTCTGTGGTTCAATATTATAACCTTTTATTCTTCTCCTTGAAATCTTCGCCATTGCCTAGGGATATGATGATAATTAATCAACCAGTGAGATATCTTCTTTTTTTATGATACCTAATTCTGAGATTATTTTAGAAGCTAAGCAAGTAGGATTCCAAGATCGTTTAGGATTAACTGACATTTTGAAAGAGATTTCCTTCCAAATGAAAAACGGCGATCGCGCTGTCATTTTAGGAAGATCAGGCTCTGGAAAAACCTCACTTTTACGTCTCTTAAACCGTTTAAGCGAACCGACAACAGGAATACTTTTTTTTGAGGGAACTTCCTACGGCAAAATCCCTGTTATTTCGCTTCGTCAACAGATTGTTTTAGTTCCCCAAGAACCGAAATTATTAGGAATGACTGTTCAGGAAACCTTAGCCTATCCCTTAACTTTAAAACAAATTCCTAGGCAAGAAATCAGCGATCGCATCATGAGTTACTGCGAACAATTACACATTCCTGAAAGTTGGTACGATAAGAACGAATTAGAACTTTCTCTGGGACAGCGCCAACTGGTGACAATTGCGCGAGGATTAATCATGCAGCCCAAAGTATTACTTTTAGATGAACCCACCTCAGCTTTAGATATTAACACAAGTAGCCATCTGATCCAATGCTTAAAGGCGCAAATGATGACAATTTTAATGGTAAATCATCAGTTAGATATTGCAGAAATATTCAGCGATCGGGTTCTTTATTTACAAGAAGGAAAGTTAGTTAAGGATATTGATAATTATAACCTAAATTGGTACAAATTGAAACAAGAAATGATGGAAACAGAACAAGAATGGAGTTAAATAATGAATAATAAAGACTTGAATTTCACAAGCTCGTAGGTTCGGTAGATTATAGGGTTTGCCTTGCCCAGCAGCAGGAAATTAAATTCTTGCTAAGATAGATTTAAGTCCTCTCATCCAGCGAGAAAGATGACAACTGAAACCCAACCGAACAACAATGTTCTCATTGAAAAATTAATCGAGCAATTAGTGGTGAACGCTCGACAAACTGGTAAATTCGAGGAACGCTTTGAGCGCTTCGATGAGCGACTTAGTAACGTCGAAGCAGATGTATCACAACTCAAAACCGATGTCAATGAGTTAAAGACTGATGTTGGTCAACTCAAAACCGATGTCAATGAGTTAAAGACTGATGTTGGTCAACTCAAAACCGATGTCAATGAGTTAAAGACTGATGTCGGTCAACTCAAAACTGATGTCAATGAGTTAAAGACTGATGTTGGTCAACTCAAAACTGATGTCAATGAGTTAAAGACTGATGTTGGTCAACTCAAAACTGATGTCACCGAGCTAAAGACTGATGTTGGTCAACTCAAAACCGATGTCAATGAGTTAAAAACCGATGTCGGTCAACTCAAAACCGATGTCGGTGAAATCAAAGTTGTGCTGGGTTGGTTACGCTGGATTGGCGGAGCAGTGATTACGATCGCGCTGGCGCTAGTTGCTAACACGATTTCTAGCTTTTTTTAAGCCTATTTCGTCACAGGTGAGTCCACATAAATCATTGGTTCTTCCATTAAAAATTCAAGCTGATTTTCTTTTAATTGTTTAGCAATTTGTTGGTTAGTCACGTCCACTAAGCGCTTCCGCAAATCAAGAGAGCTACTGCTAGAACTGAGGAGAAAGAAGCTGACACGAGCGCGACTTCCTACGCGATCTTCTGATTCAAAAGTTGTAATCCGAACACTCCCCTGTTCCACACCAAAAATTTTACTAAGACTGCCATCTAAAACTTGATTAACTAGCGCTTTTTCTGTATCATCTAAGACTTTTTGAAAGTCTAAGTAAAGTAAAGCCATTACTTTTGTTCCGCGAGAAATATTTTCTAAGTCTGTATTTGCCATCAAAGAATTAGGAACAATTAGAAGGGTATTTTTCACAGCAAGGCGAATTTTAGTTGAACGAATTCCGATCGATTCCACACGGCCGTAAATATCCTCATCTGCGGGGTTAAAGTTTGCTCTGATATATTCTCCAGGGACATAAGGACGATCGAGATAAAGAACAATTGTTCCGACAATTTGTGATAAGATTTCTTGAGCAGCGAAAGCAACAGCAATCCCGCCAATCCCGACACCAGTGAGAACACTAACCAGATTTAAGCTCTGAGTTTTAGCAAAGAAAAGGACGGCTAAAAATATGATAATAACATTAGCGACGGTTTCTCCGACTAAGAGAAAATCGTCCACTTCTTTACTGAAATATTGAATTAAGGTTACACCATAAATCCTAATCACTTGTCGCACCAATCGAGATAAAAGCAAAGCTGCATTAATCGTTAAAGCGAGATAGACAACTAAACTGAGGAAGTCATATAACGCAGGATAGTCGAGAAATAACCTAATATTAATCGTCGTAATAATTAAGATACCTGTGCGGACAATTAACCTTCGCAGAGGATCAACCACGCGGTTATAGGGTTTAGAAAAACTAACGGGAGTCAAGCGATCGATGCTCCATCGAATTAATGAAGGGAGGAATATTCCTACCAGACAAGCTACTATCGTTAACAATAAAAACCCCCCTAAGCGAGTCCCAAATATAACCAGTTGTTCGCTGAACTGCTCATTGTTGGGAAAGGTTCTTTTTAAAATTTCTGCAATTTCCATGTTTATATTTTAGTTAACCAGTAAGATAGTTTCGAGAAAAAAGTTACTATAACTTTTAGGCAATACGGTATCAAAAGAAATTAGAGTTGGTTTAGTCTTTCAATTAGAGCGATCGACAATCCAGTTTAGAGAGTAAGGGATTGATCGCCCAATTAAAAAAGCGAGGAGAGTAAGCGCAATCAACCATCCCCAGCCCTCGTCAATTGTTAGGACTTGTTGCAAAAAAATTAAAATCTCCATTTTTCTTTTTAGAATGGAATAAAAAAAACATAGTCTTAAAGTGTGACAGGTGAGTCAACATAAATCGTCGGTTCTGCAAATTCAAATTTCAATCCTTGAGCTTGCAGTTGCTCACTAATCGACTTGTTGGCAATTTCTACCAAACGTTTACGGATCATAATGGACTCTTCGTTAGACCCCATGACAAATAAACTAATCCGAGCGCGGGTGCCGGGGGTATCTTCAGGTTCAAACAGAGCAACTTTTGTGCTTTCTGGATCGAGTCCAAACAGTTCTTTTTTGACACTTTCTTGAACTACGTTCTCCACTAACGCTCGCTCTGATTCGTTTAAAGTCTTATTAAAATCTAGATAAAACAGAACCATCACCTTTGTTCCTCGTGAGATGTTTTCGATGTCTTTCTTCACCATCAGGGAGTTGGGAACGATGAGTAAAGTGTTAGTGACAGAAATCCGCAGTTTAGTTGAACGTAAGCCAATGGATTCAATGCGCCCGTAAACGTCTTCTTGGGTAACAACGAAGTTAATGCGAACATATTCCCCTGGCAGATAAGGACGATCGAGGTAGATCACAATCGTCGCGAGAATCTGGGAGAGCGCTTCTTGAGCAGCAAACGCGATCGCGATCCCGCCAATGCCTAGTCCAGTAATCAGGGTAACTAGATTAAAGTTTTTACTTTGGGCAAAAATTAAAACGGCAAGAAAGCCAATGATCACATTCACTGTATTCTCAAAAATTAGAATGAGATCGTTTACCTCTTGACTGACTCGTTTTAATAAGCTCACCCCATAGATGCGGATCGCTTGTTTGGCAACTCTCGACACTAACCAAGCCGTAGCCACCATCACTGCAAAGTCGGCAAGAAAGTTAATCACCGCATAAAACTGCTCATAGACCTTCAGGAAGTTTAAGCTGATGTCAATGAGAATCAAACTCAGCGCTCTGACAAAGGCATCTCGGAAAGGGTCGCTAAAGGCTTTGTATTCTTCGTATTTTTCTTTGGGCAGCGATCGCGCTGTAAACCACAAAAGAAGGGAAGGCATGGCGCGACTAATTGCAAGGGCAAGATAAGCGCAGATGATTAGTACCACCAAGCGCACTCCCAAGACAATCAGAAATTCTTGGGTAGTTTCGTCAAATTCTAAAAGTTGAGGAACATTCCAACTCTCTGGAAACACTTGTAGGGGGCTAAAGGCAAGTACATTCATCTCTGGCAATACCAATTAAATTTGGACTAAATATTCATGGGAGAATCAACATTGATAGGTTTCTTATCGATTTGGAAACCAATTCCATAATCTTTAAGACGTTTCGTGATATTCCGTCGCGCTGCATCCAATAGTTGCGTCCGAATTTCTAACGCCGTTGAACCAGCACCTAAAATAAAGAAGGTGACTTGCGCTTGGACTTGAGCCGATTTCCCATTGTTACGATTTTCTACGTCTTGGAATTTTACTTCCGTTAGACGATGGTCAATCCCATAAATATCGCGGGTACTATCAAGGATAATTTGACGCACCAGAGCTTTTTCTTGTTCAGGAATTGCTCGTTCAAAAGAAATATTGAGCAGGGTAATAATTTTCTGCGCTCCCGACAGATTCTCAATGGACATTTGGGTGAGCATACTGTTAGGAATTACCACCAACGTTCCTTTCCCAGAGAGACGAATTTTGCTCGATCGCCACCCGATCGCCTCCACTCTGCCAAATGTCCCGTCTTGCAGGTGAATATAATCATCTACAACAAAGGGACGATCCACGTAAAGCAGAATTGTCCATAAGACTTGTTCGAGAACTTTTTGCGACGCAAACGCGATCGCTAAACCGCCAATTCCGATACTAGCAATTAACCCTGTAATACTGAGACGATGAGACTCAGCAAAGATAAAGATAACGATCAGAATAATCAGCGCATTGGCAACAAATTTAATGAAAGCTAACAGTTCGCTGTTCACATTGTTTCGGCTTCTCAGGGCTAAATCTAGCAGATAACCGCTAAAAAAGTTATTAAAAATAGCAAAAGCGAGGAAACAAATATTCAGCGCGATCGCGCCTCCTAAAAAGAACTCGGCAATATACAACCAAGTCGGCTTATCGGGAGTTAATAATATAATAATATCAACGATCGAAAGCCCGATCGAGAGGACTATCCACCGTTGATAGGGAACAAAAATTTTCTGATAAGCCTCTCTTAATTCTGCTGGTAGGAAACGAGAAGCCAGAAAGCGGAGAAGACTAGGAATGAGAAAAGACAGCGTAATAATTATTACAATTAATCCACCTAAAACCCCATAAAGGGGATCGATCGCAATTGCTTCTCTTGAAGTAAATTGATCCACGCGGTCAAACAACTCCAGCATCGATTCCGCAGCATCCAAAGCAGATGAATCTACTTCCATCAGAGGAGGTGAGAGCAAGAGATTATCGTTGATTCTAGTGCTAAATACAGATTTTATTAAGTTAATCATGGGAATCAATGGGGATAATTTCGAGATTATTATACAGCAATACTCTCTTCCTTGCACCACCCCCAAGACTTAGCCCTGTTGAGCGATATTAAACCCTAATGCTTTCTTTTTCATGGTTTGAAAGATATTATAAAAACCGTTGGCGCGAGAGGGTGTAAGACTCACTTTTAGCCCTGTTTCCTCGATAAAATTGGGGGATACCTGTAAAATTTCTTCTGGGGGTAAATCATTCAAGCCATCAATCAAAAATGCAACTAATCCCTTTACTAATTGAGCATCAGAATCTCCAAAATAATGAACTTTACCATCTCTTAAACTTGCGGTAATATAAACTTGAGAAACACAACCCGAGACTCTATTTTCAGGATTTTTTTCTGCTTCTGGCATCGGTTCTAACTTCTTCGCATACCAAAGCAGTTGCTGATATTTCTGCTTGGGATCATCACGACGCTTAAAACGTTGTACAATTTTGTCTAACTTGGGAGGTAAAGCAGTTGCAGACATTGTTAGTTCTTAACTCACTCTCTTATTGCTAAAATCTACTTCATTGTAACAATCTCACCCTCAAAAACTCATGACAAAATTGCTTCATACTGGTATTATTGGCACAGGATTTGCAGCGCAGCGACGAGCAGAAGCCTTCTTAGAAGACGATCGCGCTCAACTAATTGCCGTTGCAGGACATCGCCCAGAAAGTCTCAACGAGTTTTGTCAAACTTACTCCCTACAAGGATATGACTCACCCCAAAGTTTAATCGACAATCCTAACATTGATTTAATTGTTATCTGTAACATCAATTCTGAACATGGCGACTTAGCTCAAGCAGCGCTCCAAGCTCGAAAGCACGTCGTTGTTGAATATCCCCTTGCTTTAAACTTAGAACAAGCGAAATATCTCATCAGTCTAGCAAAGCAACAAAACCTGCTGCTTCATGTTGAACATATCGAATTATTAGGCGGATTACACAATGCAATTCGTCAGTGGCTTCCTGAAATTGGCAATGTCTTTTATGCTCGTTATAGTACCATTAATCCACAACGTCCAGCCCCACAAAAATGGACATATCACAAACAATTATTTGGCTTTCCTTTCAGTGGCGCTTTATCCCGATTTCATCGCTTCACCCACTTATTTGGTAATGTGAAAGCGGTTAATTGTCATACTCGTTATTGGGACAGAGAAACCCCCGAGCAATATTTTGCTTGTTTAAATCATGCTCAATTACACTTTGAACATGGTTTACTTGCAGACGTGATTTATGGGAAAGGAGAAGTTTTTTGGCAAGCTAATCGCAGCTTTGAATTACACGGCGATAAAGGCACTTTAATTTTTGATGGCAATGATGGTAAATTAATCCGCAATGAGGAAGAAACACCCATTGAAGTGGGGAGTCGGCGCGGTCTTTTTGCTAAAGATACAACATACATTTTAGATTATTTAATCGAACAGAAACCACTTTATGTGGCAGTGGAATCTAGTTATTATGCTACTAGAATTGCCGAGGCAGCGCGAGTGGCTGCGGAGACAGGAAAAACAATTTTTGTTGATCATTAAGCAAGAATATTATGGATAATAATGCAGCGATCGCGTTGAAAATGGTATTAGACAAAAACCAAATTTGAATTTAACCCCTAAGAATTTGTTTAGTTGGTTACAGTTTTCTGATTGAGTGTGATCAAACCCCAAAACGGCGATCGCAGCGGCTATTTAAACTAACTGGTTAGTTTTTTAAGAGTCAGATAAGTCTTCCGTTAAGAGAGGCTTAATTTTCGGAAAGTGACGCGATCGCGCTATTACCCTATAAGCAAGGAGTTCCAAGGAGCTATTATGAAAGTCGCACTGTTTGGATGTAAACCTTACGATCGTCGCTTTTTTGAAGCTGTCAACGTATCGTACAATCATGAATTAATTTTCTTAGACCCTCATCTACAGGAAAAAACAGCCATCTTAGCCAAAGACACAGAAGCAGTATGTATTTTCGTTAACGACCAACTGAACGCTCAAACCGCAGCAATACTCGCTGAACAAGGGGTGCGTCTGGTGGCATTGCGTTGTGCTGGTTACAACAACGTTGATCTTGAAGCAACCAAACGCTTAGGAATGCAGGTGGTGCGGGTTCCTGCTTATTCTCCCCATGCTGTCGCTGAACACGCGATCGCGCTTATCTTAGCATTAAATCGCAAAATTCACCGCGCTTACTATCGTGTCCGAGAAGGCAATTTTTCTCTCAATGGGTTGTTAGGATTTGACTTATACAGCCGCACTGTTGGCATTATTGGAACAGGGAAAATCGGTCGCATTGTGGGACAAATTTTATCTGGATTTGGTTGTCGAATTTTAGCCTATGATCCCTTTCCCAATCAAGAGTTTTCCGTCTTTGCACAATATGTTGATTTAGAGGAAATCTATGCAGAATCTGATATTATTTCTCTGCATTGTCCATTAACGTCTGCGAATACTCATTTAATCAATGAAAAGGCGATCGCGCAAATGAAACCAGGGGTAATGTTAATTAATACCAGTCGTGGCGGATTAATTGATACGCAAGCAGTGATTGATGGCTTAAAAAATAAAACCATTGGTTATCTTGCCTTAGATGTTTATGAAAAAGAAGCCGATCTCTTCTTTGAAGACTTATCTGATGAGGTGATTCAAGATGATGTCTTTGAGCGTTTATTAACCCTACCCAATGTTATCATTACAGGACACCAAGCCTTTTTTACAGAAGAAGCACTCCACAACATTGCTGATACAACGTTATCAAATATCAGTGAAATTGAAACCACTAATGATTGTCAAAACTTAGTTAATTGATCATTAGTTCAGGGTACTTCGCGCGTTGCTCCCCCCTACATAGTTCGCTTGTTAACTACCACAAGTTGTATCCCGAAGAACGATCCCTCCTACCCTCCTCACGCTTTGCTCCGGCTTAATAACAAATCACAAATCACAAATCATGAAAATCTTAGTCTTAAATGCAGGTTCTAGCAGTCAAAAAAGTTCTCTTTTCTATATCCCAGATGATGATCGAGCAGAAACAGTCATTACGTTATTATGGTCAGGAGTCCTTGATTTTAGTAAGCAACAAGGACAGGCTAGCTTGAAAGTAAAAAGCAATGGTATTGTTTTAGAAGAAGATCTAGAAACAGACGATCGCCTAATCGCAGCAGAAAGATTATTAAATACCCTTTGTGAAGGAGATACAGCCGTTTTACAAACTTGGAAAGAAATTAATTATGTGGGACATCGGGTGGTACATGGTGGCGTAAAATATCAAGAACCAACTTGGGTGACAGAAGATGTTAAAAGCACGATCGAGCAGTTAATTTCCCTTGCTCCCAATCATAACCCAGCCAATCTCCAAGGCATTGAATTAATCGAAAAACTCTTACCCGAAACATGGCAAGTGGCTGTGTTTGACACGGCTTTTCATAGTAAAATGCCCATAGAAGCTGCTATTTATCCTATTCCTTATAACTGGTATGAACAAGGGATTCGTCGCTATGGATTTCACGGAATTAGCCATCAATATTGTGCCGAAAAAACAGCACAACTGCTCGATCGAGATTTAGCAGACTTAAAAATTCTCACCTGTCATTTAGGAAATGGTGCGTCTCTCGCTGCCATTAAAAATGGTCACAGCATCGACACGACAATGGGGTTTACCCCTCTTGAAGGGTTAATGATGGGGACACGCTGCGGATCGATCGATCCAGGGGTGGTCATTTATCTCCTGCGAGAAGCTCGAATGAATGCTGATGAAGTGGATACCCTCTTAAACAAAGAATCAGGGTTAAAAGGTCTGTCTGGAATTTCAGGCGATATGCGATCGGTGACAGGAGAAATAGCAAACAGCGATCGCGCTAAAATTGCATTTGACACCTACATTCACTATCTCTGTCGTCAGATTGGCGCGATGGTCGCCAGTTTACAAGGGTTAGACGCGATCGTCTTTACAGCAGGAGTAGGAGAAAATGCAGCACTTGTGCGCCAAGCAGCTTGTGAGCGTCTAGGATATTTGGGAATTAACCTTGATGAAGAGAAAAATAATCACTCACCTAAAAATGCGGATGTTGCAACTGCTGACTCTCCAGTACGGATTTTTGTGATTAATACTGATGAAGATAGCGCGATCGCGCAAACAGTTTATCGACTCGCACAAGCTAAATCGAGTTAGGATCAATACGGGAATCCCAAGGGCAAAGCCATAAAAAATACTGTGACTAAATAATCTTTCAAAAAAGTATGTGACATTTGGCTTTTTCCAAAACTACTTATACGATCGCGTTGAAAATTTAACTTCCTCATAAACCAAAGACTCTTTTTCTAAAGTTGGTTCTTTTGCTTCTCCTTGATATTCCCAAACGCCAACAAACCCATAATCTTCATCATTTCGCTTCGCTTCTCCAGCAGAGAGAAAACCGCTTTTCACTTCCTCATCTTCTTCTGTAAATTGATGTTCAACCCGAAAATGACTCCCACAAGATTCTTCTCGCATCAGCGCATCTCGACACATTAATTCCCCAAACTCAATAAAATCAGCCACACGACCTGCTCGTTCCAATTCTTGATTGAAACTGTTTTCATTTCCCACTACTTTTACATTTTGCCAAAACTCCTCACGTAGCGCAGAAATATCACTGAGGGCTTGTTTTAAACCGTCTTTAGATCGACTCATTCCGCACTGATTCCACATAATTTCACCAATCTGTTTATGATAATAACGAGCGCTGGCTTTTCCTGTGGTTTTATTTGCAAGGAGTCGTTTGATTTTGTCTTGGGCTGCTTTTTCTGCAATGTCAAACTCTGGAGAATCAGTTTTTACTTTCCCCGCATCAGCGAGTCCAACGGTTCCCGCTAAATAATGACTGATGGTGTAAGGGAGAACAAAGTAACCATCCGCTAAGCCTTGCATTAAAGCAGAAGCTCCGAGACGGTTTGCGCCATGATCTGAAAAGTTGGCTTCTCCGCCCACAAAAAGCCCTTGAAGATTGCTCTGTAAATTATAATCTACCCACAGTCCGCCCATTGTGTAGTGAACGGCGGGATAAATCATCATTGGCACCCCCCTCTTTCCCCCCATTTCATGGGGGGATGTAAGGGGGGTATCCCCTGTGATGCGATTGTAGATGTCAAACAGGTTTCCGTATCTTTCCGAGATGATTTTTTCACCAACACGGGAAATCGCGTCACGGAAGTCTAAAAACACGCCAAAGCCTGTGGGCGCTACCCCTCGCCCTTCATCACACACTTCTTTCGCAGCACGGGAAGCAATATCACGGGGGGCAAGATTGCCAAAACTGGGATATTTACGTTCTAAATAGTAGTCTCTGGCTGCTTCTGGGACATCATTGGGAGAGAGTTCGCCTTTTCGGATTTGGAGCGCGATCGCGCTATCTTTGGGAACCCAGATGCGTCCATCATTCCGCAGTGATTCCGACATTAAGGTCAGTTTGGACTGATGATCCCCTTGGACAGGAATACAGGTGGGATGAATCTGAGTATAGCAGGGATTGGCAAAGCCAGCGCCTTGACAATAAGCCCGATACGCAGCCGTAACATTACAGCCTTGAGCATTGGTGGAGAGGAAATAAACGTTTCCATAGCCTCCTGTACAAAGTACCACACAATCACTCGCCCAGCGATCGATTTCTCCTGTGACCAGATTGCGAGTAATAATCCCTTTCGCGTGACCATCAACCACCACTAACTCTAGCATTTCATGGCGGTTATACATTGTCACCTGTCCCGATGCAATCTGACGGCTTAATTGCTGGTATGCTGCTAATAAAAGCTGTTGTCCCGTTTGTCCTTTGGCGTAAAACGTGCGACTGACTTGCGCCCCCCCAAAAGAACGATTAGCGAGTAATCCTCCATATTCTCGCGCAAAAGGTACGCCTTGAGCAACCATCTGATCGATGATGTTAACGCTCACTTGTGCTAAGCGATAGACATTCGCTTCTCTCGCACGATAGTCTCCGCCTTTGATGGTGTCATAGAACAGTCGATAAATAGAATCCCCATCATTTTGATAGTTTTTCGCTGCATTGATTCCCCCTTGAGCAGCGATCGAGTGAGCGCGACGGGGACTGTCTTGGAAACAGAAACAACTCACCTGATAGCCCATTTCTGCTAGGGAAGCAGCAGCCGAAGAACCCGCTAGTCCTGTTCCTACAACAATGATATGATATTTTCGTTTATTGGAGGGATTCACCAGTTTCAGGTTAAAGCGATGGTTGTCCCATTTCTCTGCTAAAGACCCAGTGGGAATCTTGGATTCTAATCTCATTGGTTATTCATCTTTTCTTCGTGCTGGAGACTCCCTCTATACCCGTTAGGGTTAGGGGGAGACGGGGCTTTCAAGGTGCGGAACCAAGTTCCGCACACAGCCCCTTAGGAAAGCACGTCCTCCATTTAATGTGTTTACAATTAAGTTTGTTGAACGTTTTAAGAGTTGTGTCTTTTTAACGGAAAATTGTCCAAGTCGTTTCCAGTCAAAATCAGACACCGATACCTGTGTTTTCGTGTCTCCACTGACCCAACCTCGATATTTGATTCCTTTTCGTTCAGTTTCTACATAATCTCCTTTTCGGAAACCATGCCGAGTTACCGCTCCTCCGTACTTCCGTCTTAATCCTCCTTTAGCTGAAATCATCAAGTGTAGTTGACGACGACTAATTGGTGGTCTTTTAATTATTGAAAAAGGTGCGTTTGTAATCTTTACTTCTCCTGTATTACAACTGATATAACCTTTTACCCGATGCCAAATCAAAAAGTGATAAGACGCTAAAGCTACTCCATCTATGGCATGAGTTGCAGGATTTTGATTAGATTTTTCTCGATCTTTTTCTAGTCGTAGAAAATCTCGTCTTGCTGATGTCTCCCAACCGAATTTTGTGGTTACAGGAGCAATCTCAGGTAGCCACTGTTCAGTCATAACTTTTTGACCAACCATAACAGGAGAAAAGCCTTTGTCACCTTTCGCTTTAACAATCTCGTAGATAATAGCGGAGACAGGAAAAATCTGGGATAACTCCTTAACGACCCGATATTCTAATTGCCGATTTGCTTTAATACTAGGTGGTAGCTTATGATCTCTTCGGTTATCAAACCTTTTTTGACGATGAGAACGTTGGTTAAAAGGTAGTTTACGGTTAATCCGTCTTCCTCTTCTATTACGTCGCATCATGGCTCTCGTTTCCATACGGTCTTTCACCCGTTGAAAAGGTAGCTCTAAGTGAGCCGTAAATAGTGTGGCTTTAGCGGATTGAACACCAATCCCTGAATATAATTTCCCAGGGTCAATTCCCACAGCAATAGGTTGAGTTTCCTCCTCCGAGTCAACTGTCAACTGGACAGCGAACTGCTGTAAGTCATTTTTGTGAATGACGGCTTTTCCCTCCTTTAACCAACGTCGAGCGCGACTGGCTTTAGTGGGCATAAGAGGTTTTCCGTTTTTTGAGATAACTGGAACACGATACATGGAGATAATCCTTTCGTGAATAAGTATTAAGTCCCTTCCTGCACCTCGACCAAGATGATCCTGTCTGACAGCAACTTTCCAACAAGTTTTAGAGAGGGACGCGCTAGGGCAAGTACGCGAACGTCCGTACCAAGTCGAGGCTCAATGCAGTATTGCAACTATTTAGGAGTCGGTTGGCGACTCAATCTCCCGTTTATAAACTCCCAAGAGTTTTAACGGGAGTTGTTGAATATTTTTTGATGTTTTGTTAGGCTGATTTATCAATGGTAACTAATTATTTGGAATTATATTGCTGGGCAACCTTTTCAAGATGTTCAGCAGTGATCCTTTGAAATCAAACGCGATCGCCCATTCTCCAAACAATCAAAGGGGAATCACCCGCACTTGTAATCCTTCTTGTCGCAACCGTTGACGAATCTCCTCAGCATTGACTTGACTGCGAAAAATCCCCACTTGCATCACAGCCCGTCCTTGATAACGACTGGTAAACGCATCGGGGACAATTTGTTTGACCTTACTTTTATCACTAGCTTGAACAATCTCCACAACAACCCGATATTGCCCACCAACTGCCACCGCACGTTCTTCAGGAGAAGCGCCAAAACGGAAGGGGCTTCCTGTGGGAATGTTACCACTGGGAACAGGTAAGGAATTGGGGTTACCGCGCACAGGAGGGCGCTTAGGAGAGACATTTGGTTCTAAAACCAGTATTTCTTCTAAGCTAGTGCGTTCTGAGTTTCTGTTGGCGGTCTCTTCTGGTTCTAGTGGGGGGAGTGTTGGCGCAGAATTTGAAGTTGCTTCTGGTGCGACTAGGGGAAGGGAGCGCAGGGGAGGAAGGGGTCTGCTCGATGGCTGATCCGTTTCTTGACGGGGCGCTGTCCACACTTGTTCTTGGCTGGAGGGATCAGGGCTAGCAATGTTCACTGATTGGGGTTGACGTGGCATTGAGGCAGCGATCGCACCGCGCAAATCCACTCTCCCTTCTGTGCCACTGGTCAGACGGTTGCCACTTGCTGGAATTGTATAATCTGCACTAAGGTTTTTAATATCTTTCCCACTGTTACTGCGAAAGATGTTTCTTCCTGGTTCTTCAGCAGTTCCCAAATCAGGTCGAGAACTGGAGATCGCCACCAATCCGTCTTCTGTCGATTGTATGATTGTATTGTCTCGGAGGATGGGTTGCGCTTCTCCTTGGACAATCACGCCAATGCGATTACTTTTAATTTCATTGCCAATAATTTGCGGGCTAGCTTTTTCAATGATACTAATCCCATAGCCTGTGCGTTCAAAGACATTATTTTTCACAGTGGGTTGTGTGCGTCCATAGATGACTAAGCCATTGCCAGAGTTACTGTAAAAATAGTTACTTAAAATAGTTGGTCGGCCTGTGCCATTAACCGCCACCCCTGTGTTATCGTTACGTTCAAAGGTATTGTTTAAGAGAGTTGGACTCGCATTCTCAATCCAAACTCCGACCCCGCGATCGAGCTTATTAGTAATATTGACACCTGTGAGAGTAGCATTTTCTAACAAAACAATGCCCACAAACTGTCCCCCAGCTGTGGGACTATTAAATTGTCCACCGCCTTCGATTTTAACTCGATAGCCTTGATTTCTGGGATTTCCTCGGATTTCAATAGGTTTTCTGACGATAATCGGGAAGGTTTCTCCCGTTTCCTCGCTATAGGTGCCGTTGGCTAGTTGAATCACCCCATTACTAGGCGCGTTGGCGATCGCCTGTGTTAGAGTTTGGAAAGGGCGATCGCGCTCTCCATTCGCCGTCCGATCATTGCCAGAATCGGGATCAACATAAAGAATGGTTTCTGTAGTTTGAGCTTGTACGGACTCCACTGCTACAGGAGCAACAACAGTGGGAAGCCAACTACTGAGGGTTAGTCCAAGGCAAATACTAGAGCGAGTGAGAAGATTCACAGGTTTTCTCCTTATTAATTTGAAAAATGGCTTAATCTCATTCCCCGACAGCACGGTAGTCTCGTCCACCAAAAATCGCTTCCGCATACCGATAATACTTGAACTCTAGTAAGTTCTGAAAGGGGTCTTCTAAGAAGAAGGTGCGGTGTTCAGTAAGTTCCCCAGAAAAGCGATGTTTGGCTGACTGATAAAATGAAAGTTGTTTGCTGGTTGCTCTACGCCACAGCGCTTCCCATTCTTCTTCTGTTGGGAAAATCATCCCAAAATGACGGGGATAAATCCCTTTTTGCGGGGTTGATTCTTCATTGGTAACGTGAGCGACTAATTGATGTCCATAAAAGTTCAGAATCAGGGCGCGGTCAGTTTCTCGACCCAAGTCACAGCCTAATCCTTCCACATAAAAGGCCTTGGTCTGGGGGATATCTTTAACAGGAATGGCAAGGTGAAAAATTGGCGTATTCATAGCATTTAAGGGTTGCTAACGATAGGCGCGATCGCCTACTATTGTGGCAAATTTATTTCCAAAACGGGCAATGATCAATCTCCCTTCTTTTTTAGTTCCTTGGCTGGTCGCAGTCGGTCTCAACACCATCTTATTATTAATTGCCGCGATCGCACCGAAAAAATTATTAACCCCTTCAGGATTAGTCAATGCTTGGCTCTTAGGCGTTCTCATTTTGGGAATTTTAGGCTGGCAAGGCTATACTGTGGTTATGTTTTACTTTCTAGTGGGATCAGCCGTTACCCGCATTGGCTTTGCGAAAAAAGAAGCGGCTGGCATTGCTGAAAAGCGATCGGGCGCACGAGGACCCGAAAACGTTTGGGGATCGGCTTTAGTGGCGACTATGTGCGCTTTGGGCGTTGCGGTTAATCAAAACAGCGCTTTGATCCTCATTCCCACCCCAATTTTATTATTAGCTTATGTGGCAAGTTTCAGCACTAAATTATCTGATACGGTCGCCAGTGAAGTGGGGAAAGCCTACGGAAAACGCACCTTTTTAATTACCACCTTAAAGCCCGTTTCTCCCGGCACAGAAGGCGCAGTGAGTTTAGAGGGGACATTAGCTGGAATTCTGGCTTCTGCTATCATTGCTGTTGTGGGATGGACTGTGGGCTTAGTTGCCAATGTTGGGATTTTATACTGTATGGTTGCAGCGTTTATTGCCACCAATTTAGAAAGTTTAATTGGCGCAACCTTGCAAGAAAAGTTTGATTTCTTAACCAATGAAGTCGTTAATATTATTAATACTTTTTTCGGAGCAGTGATTGCAGGATTAATCTTATTGGGTCTAAATAGCTAGTCCTCTTATGTTAATTATTCTCAAAGAAGGCGACGCAAGCTGATATGAGGTAAAAACTTTTCCTAAAACTGACAAGGTTTCTGAACAGCAAGAGAAAGCCATTTTTTATACTCTTTTTCCTTCACTTCATAAGCACCAAAACGAGCGAGATGAGGATTTTGCATTTGAGCATCAAAGAGGAGAAAATTGCGATCGCGCAAATGTTCCACTAACTTCACTAAAGCCACCTTTGACCCTTCAGGAATCTGATAAAACATAGACTCGCCAATAAATGCTCCCCCAATGACAATTCCTAATATTCCTCCTGCTAATTGGTCTCCTTGCCAAGTTTCAAAACTATAAGCAAATCCTGCTTTATATAATTGCCAATAAATCGAGATTAAATCAGAAGAAATCCAAGTGGTTTCGCGATCAGCGCAGCCTTCACAGACAGCTAAAAAGTCGCGATTAATAGCAGTCTCAAACCACTTTTGATTCAGCACTCGTTGCAGAGATTTTGGATAGCGAAAACGGCGATCGAGTGGAATAATAGCATGAGAGCGACTCGCATACCAACCTAATCCTTCCTTTTCATCTCCCATTAAAAACAGCCCTTTGGCATAGCCTGTAATGATATTTGAAATATCCACCTGCATCTCTCAATCCTTTTTTGTTCTTTATTCTTAGTTCTCCCCCCCTTATTAAAGTTCGTTAATGACTGCTGGCAACTGTCATCAGGGCATAATCTCTAAAACCTTTGATGATAAAGTTGGCTTTCCCCTAGGGGGGGATAGGGATTACGTTAATAGAAAATTTACTTTATCATTGTTTATAGAACACAATCTTTCTTAACGAGGACGAACAGAAATGGGATATGAACTGCCCCCACTCCCTTACGATTACACAGCTTTAGAACCAGCTATTTCTAAATCTACCCTGGAATTTCATCATGATAAGCACCATGCGGGCTATGTCACAAAGTATAATGCTGCGGTAGAAGGAACTGAACTCGACAGCAAACCCATAGAAGATGTGATTAGAATTGTGGCTGGCGATGAGAGCAAAACGGCTGTTTTCAACACAGGCGCTCAAGCCTGGAATCACACCTTCTATTGGAATTCTATGAAACCCAATGGCGGGGGCGCTCCCACTGGGGAGTTAGCTCAGAAAATCGATGCTGACTTTGGCAGTTTGGAAAAGTTTAAGGAAGCCTTTAAAGCAGCAGGTACTGGTCAATTTGGCAGTGGTTGGGCTTGGCTGGTCTTAGAAAATGGTACGCTGAAAGTGACCAAAACCCTAAATGCTGATAATCCCCTGACTAAAGGACAAACTCCCCTCTTAACGATGGATGTTTGGGAACACGCCTATTATCTAGACTACCAGAATCAGCGTCCCACTTATGTTGATGCGTTTTTAGATCAGGTAGTCAATTGGGATTTTGCTGCGGAAAACTTGGCGAAAGCAAAGTAATGCTTGCCTTATATCATAGGGAATTAAAGTAATTGATGGTGGGCGATGCCCACCTGACAAGTAAGATGACCATTATTATTGACGCTCATTATCCGAAAAAAATTCTCGCCTTTCGTGATCGCGGTTTTGACATTGAAATCACGATTGATGATGAAGAAGACGGGGTTACTTATGCAGCATGGATCGGCTATGATTATGGTTGGGCAATAGCAACGCCAGCAGAAAGAACCAAAAATCAAGCACTACAGAAAGCTAAGCAATGGATTGATCAGAAGTTAGCATCTCATGGGTGAAAATCCCGATCGCGTACCCAAAGAAACAAGTTAATAGTAGAATTGTAAGTGCTTGCCAACGTCTAAATTTTGCTCGTTGCAGGTCGAGACGAAATAAAGTCCCAGCAGCCAACAAAACAGTTACTCTCGCAAAAATTTCAATCCAAGTTAGCGCAAAAACAAGACCAAAGGAAAGCACTAAAACCGTTAGGAATGCTCGTTTATCTGAGGTTAGCCAACTCCCAAAAAACACTTCAATTAAAGTTAAAGGAGCAGTTAAACCAGCATCCATCAGTAACAGGAAACTTCCTGCAATGATCCACACTTGCAATGCTTCCGTTGCTGTTGATAAAATCCAACCGAAAACAGCACAAGCTAAAAGCAGCAAAATAAAAGATATCCAAGGAAACCTACCCATTAATCTCATTATGGCAAATTGGTCTTGCATGAAGCACTGTGGCGCTTGCTGTTATCTTAACCCATCGGAACGACCCGAATTAGACGATTATCTTTCTCAAAGCGAATTAGCACAGTATCATGGGTTAATTGGCTCAGATGGCTGGTGTATTCACTATCATCAAGAAACCCGCACTTGTGGGATTTATGAGCAACGTCCCAATTTTTGTCGGGTCACACCAGAAAACTTTGAGCGAATGTTTGGTGTGACACACCCAGAGTTTGATCAGTTTGCGATCGCGTGTTGTTGTGAGCAGATTGAAAGTCTCTATGGAGAAGATAGTGAGGAAATGACTCGTTATCTGGAGGCAGTGGACAAACCACGATAGAATATAGCAGGACACTTAAAAAATGTAGAGCAGCAGTGACTCCAACACCATCCTCTCGAAGAGATCAACAAGGCTTTTGGGCGGTTTTTGTTTCAACATTTATCACAATTTTTTTGGCAGAAATTGGCGATAAAACTCAGTTAGCAACACTTTTAATTAGCGCGGAATCGCGATCGCCGTTTGTGGTTTTCTTAGGCGCTGCTTTGGCTCTAATTACGACCAGTTTAATTGGGGTATTATTGGGACAGTGGCTTGCAAAACGTCTTTCTCCGAAGCGCCTTGAAATTATCGTTGCGGGTTTATTGCTAATTATTGCAATTTTATTGTTAGGGGATGTGGTGGAAGGAGTCTAATCTTAAAAATACAGCGATCGCTTTGCAAAAAAGGAAATTCAAATGGTACAGTCTCCATCTAAGTCTATCACTTTAGAGGAATTTCTAAAACTTCCAGAAACTAAACCTGCCAGTGAATATTTTAATGGGCAGATTATTCAGAAACCAATGCCACAGGGGAAGCACAGCACCATTCAAACTGAGTTTTCTAGTACGGTTAATGAGGTGCTTAAACCTCGAAAAATTGCCCGATCGTTTTCAGAATTGCGCTGCACTTTTGGTCAACGCTCAATTGTTCCTGATGTGTCTGTGTTTACTTGGGAAAAAATTCCCCGCGATCAAAATGGCGAGGTTGCTAATGCCTTTCTCATTGCTCCAGACTGGACGATTGAGATTCTATCCCCTGATCAAAGTCAAACCAAAGTAACTAAAAACATTCTGCATTGTCTTAATCATGGAACTCAAATGGGTTGGTTAATTGATCCTGATGAGCAAACTGTTTTTGTGTATCTTCCTAAGCAGCAACCAGAAGTGTTTGAACAATCACAGCAGATACTTCCAGTTCCTTCCTTTGCCAATCAGTTACATTTGAGTGTGGATTTAATCTTTGGTTGGTTGTTGGAATAAAGCGGTACACCCAACTGAATGTCTATCCTACCCCCTGATAGCGATTATTTTAGTCGCACCAAGTCAATAAATTAAAATAACGATAACGATGGATTTACAATTATTAGGATTAACCTTTGTGACTGTTTTTATAGCGGAGATTGGCGATAAAAGTCAATTGGCTGCGATCGCACTGGGTGGAAATAGCAAGTTTCCTACTGCGGTTTTCTTGGGCTGTATTACGGCTCTTTTAATCGCAAGTTTTCTCGGTGTTTTACTAGGAGGAGGGGTCGCGCAACTCCTCCCCACTCGTCTTTTAAAGTCACTGGCTGCGATCGGATTTACCTTACTAGCACTGAAGATTTTAATGTTTGAGGAAGCGGAAGAAGATTAATCGATCATTTGGGGTTTCCAAGCGCGAAAACTCCAAACTAAAAGCATAATTCCAGCGCAGAATTTCATTAATTCTAATCCCCAGTAACCAGCGTGGAATTCCATCATTTCTGCTGACATGGATGATACCCCATCAAACCAGTTTAAGTCTAAGCCTAATCCGCTCATTTGTGGCGTTAAAACATAGGTACAAATCAGTGCAATTCCTAAGAGTAAACTGGATAAAATAATTGACCACTGCTGTTGTTTTGGAGGAAGCACATGATTCTTATTCAGGATTAAAACTCCTGTTAAGATCATCCCCGCGCAAAGCAACTCCAGATGATTAAAAATGCCAAATATCGAATACCCAGCACTGGCAAAACCAGGTTGAGTCATCATCCCTGCTTCCATCAAAGCTGGAATAATCACGAAATCTAAGACTAAACTTGCGCTTAACCAGAAGCACAAGGTGACGAAAACAACCACTGACCATTGGGTTGGATTCTGTTTTTGATAAGAGATGGTATTCATAATCCTCTGCTCGGAAATTCTTAAATAAGTCCATTTCTTACGATAGCGATCAAGAAACGCGATCGCAGCAAAAGATTTGAATTCTTATTAAGACTTAAAATTTTGTAGGCAATACTGTAACCTTCCGTAATAATCCTGTCTCTTGGTTAAGTTTTAATAAGGTCAGATTTGTCAATGTTGCCCCCCCAAGTTTGAAGGGCTTTGGTGAAGCCAACTTTTTGGATAAAATATAGGACTGCTGCTGAATTAACCAAGTAAAATTCCCACTCCGAGAAACAGACTACTCCACAGATAAAATTCAACCGCAATAAATTTAGAATTGCTGACTTTTTCAGGTTGATCATGATAGGTTTGCACATGATTAATTAATTTATAACCCCAAGGAAGGGAAAGAAAAATTAAAAGACTGCTGAGGGGAAAATAGCCACAAATGAGCCAGATAATTGTTAAAATAAAGAGGCTGATGGTTGACCACAAAAGGACGTTTGCGCCTGTTTTTGTTCCTAAACGGACGATCGGCGATCGCTTTCCCGCAGCTAAATCATCTTGCACTTGATGGAAATGGGAACAAAATAAAATGATCGCAGTGTTAATCCCAATTAGGGTAGAAACAGCCACAGCAATTAGGCTATAAGATTGGGTTTGTGAATAGTAGGCAGCCGTCATTGCGATCGGACCAAAACAGATAAAACAGATGAATTCTCCTAAGCCTTGATATCCTAATCGAAACGGTGGCCCTTGGTAAGTGTAACCTAAAAAACAAGCCAATAAAACAAAGCCAATGACTCGCCAATCTTGTTGCAACCACGCGATCGCGCCTAACCCCATAATAGCTAAACCTAAACAAAGATTACTCATCCAAAAAACCAGTGATTTATTCCCTACAATGTTAACAACTGATGTGGTTTTATTAATATCAATCCCTGTTTCTGAATCAAAGACATCATTACTCAAATTTAACCACGCAATAATGAAAATTCCCGAGAGGAGAAACCATGAAAATATATTAAAATTCAGTTGTTTTGTTTCATAGTAAGCCACGATCGTTCCCATTGTAATCGGAATAATCGCTACACTATAAATCGGGGGTTTGATGGCTGCTAGCCACAAGGAAATATTAATTTTTTTTACAGATGTGTTTTGGGATTGAGTCAAAGGCATAAAAAATCTTCAAGATAATAACAGTTTCTAAGGTTATGCAAAAGGAGAAAGATTATTGTTAAGATCGATCATGAATGTGCAACAGTTTTGACAATAAATAACTTATCTTTAAGGAATATCATATTTATTGCCAAAAAACCATCAAAGTTATAAAAATATTTACAATCAGGCCTCATGTCAGTGACTTCTTGCTATGTTAGAGGATTAGCCGATGATCAAAACTTGGATCGCTTTTTAGAAACTTGTCAGAAGCAATGTCTGACCACCCAAGAGTCGTTAATCATTAGCGTAACTCGATCGCTGCCTTTGGTCGATCCTCTAGCGGTTTTACAACGCTTTGCGTTACCTCGGCAACGCACCTTCTACTGGGAAAATCAACCAGAAAATACTGCGATCGCTGCTTGGGATAGTTGTCTGGAAAAAACAATTCAAAATAGTAGTGATCGGTTTCAAGAAATCAAAAATTTTCTTCGTCAGCATCAAGATAACATTCGAGAAATTGGAGAAACTAACTTTCCAGAAGTTGGCTTAAAGCTGTTAGCGAGTTTTAGTTTTTTTCCCACTTCTTCAGTTAACTCTCCTTTTCCCTGTGCAATGATTTTTATTCCCCAGTGGCAAGTTACTCGCACTCAAGAGTTTTGTTTTATTACCTACAATTGTCATCTCTCCTCTCAAACAAACCCAATTCACATTAAAGCAGAAATCAAGCAAAAAGTCAATCAAATCAAAGAAATTGCTCAATTATTAGTCCGCTTTTCTTTTCCTTTATTCTCTCATCCTTCGCATCAGTTACAGTCAGTTAATAACCAACAAAGAGATCAATTCAAAGCAACGGTTAAACGAGCTCTCAATGATATTGGCGAGAAAAAGCTGAGTAAAATTGTTTTATCTCATCATTTAGATATTGTTTCTCCCTTTGAGTTTAACCCTTTTTTATCCTTACATAACTTGCGACAAAAATATCCTGCTTGTTACATTTTTTCAATTGGAAATAACGAAGGAATGAGCTTTATTGGTGCGACTCCAGAACGATTATTTAGTCTGAGAAAACAAAAGTTAGTCAGTGATGCCTTAGCAGGGTCTGCACCTCGCGGGAAAAGTGCGATCGCGGATCGAAAATTAGCTAAAACCCTCCTCAATAGTGAGAAAGAAAAACGAGAACATCAAGCAGTGAGCGATTATTTAATCAAACAGCTACAAGCCTTAAACTTAACCCCACAGCGATCGCGCCGTCAACTTTTAAAACTCAATAATATCCAACATCTTTGGACATTAATTCAAGCGGATATTCCCAGCAATCTTAACCCTCTTGATATTGTCGAAAAACTGCATCCCACCCCAGCAGTAGCAGGTGTTCCCACTGAAATTGCTTGTGAAAAAATTCGAGATTATGAACGCTTTGATCGCGGCTTTTATGCAGCACCTCTTGGTTGGCTAGACTTACAAGGAAACGCAGAATTTATGGTAGGAATTCGTTCAGCAATGATTAATCAAAAGCAAGCCAGATTATATGCAGGTGCGGGAATTGTTGCGGGGTCTCAGCCAGAAAAAGAACTTGCAGAAGTTCAATTTAAACTACAAGCCATGTTAAAAGCACTACGCTGAATGCTGGTAGTAGCCAGTGACCATAGCATTTTGATCAACTGGCTTGAGCTCTTTATTTACTGGTTGTAATTCCTCTTTTTCGTAACTGTTGTAAGAAGAATTCTTCCAAGGAAACTCGCGATCGCTTTAGGTCTAAAATTTCAGCATCAATGGCTGCTAATTTTGCTAAAAATTCCTGGGGATTGTGATCGCTGGCTAATTGACCAAACCACTGATTATCCGCAAAATCAAGGTGTTCTACCCATTGTTTTAAGTCTTCTTCAGTTCCCCCTCTCCCCACAACTTGATAAACATCTTTACTGCCGAGTAATTCATCTAAAGAACCACAACAGATGATTTCTCCTGCTGCTAAAATCGCAACGCGATCGCAGATTTGTTCCACATCGCCGAGAATATGAGAATTAAAAAAGATCGTTTTTCCTTGTTCTTTTAAGCTTAAAATAATTTGCCGTATTTGATAGCGACCAATGGGGTCTAACCCTGACATGGGTTCATCTAAAAAGACAATTTCTGGGTCATTAATTAACGCTTGCGCCATTCCCACCCGTTGTAACATTCCTTTAGAAAATTGACGCAGTTGTTTCTTTTTCGCCGTTTTCTGATCGAGACCAACGGTATCAATGAGTTGGGGGATGCGTTTTTTTTGAACAGAAGGGGGAATCTGAAATAATCCTGCAGTAAACTGGAGAAATTCCCATGCGGTTAGATAATCATAAAGATAGGGATTTTCGGGGAGGTAGCCAAGGCATTGTTTTACACGGCGATCGGCGATCGGTTTTCCTAATAAAATCGCACGTCCTGAACTTGCCTTGATAATTCCGAGTAAAATCTTTAAGAGAGTGGTTTTTCCAGCGCCATTGGGGCCGAGTAAACCAAAGGTTTCTCCCTCATAGACGGTGAGACTACAGCCTTTGAGAGATTCGACTTTTTGATTCAACCAAAAGCCAGTGCGATAAACTTTTTTCAGTTCCCAAGTTTGAACTACACGGGTTGCTTCTGGGTCTTGATCTTGAAGGGGAATGTTAGGTTTAGACGTAACCGAATCCATCTTTGTTGAACCTAGAACGCTATTTCTTATTATAATCCCCATTCTGGAGTCTTTTGATAACATTTTTGGAACATCGCAAATAATCTCCAGACTGCTACAATGCAGCCAACTGAAATGGAAGAATTGTCACTAATCATAGGAATTGACGGAAATTATGGCTGCTGAAAAGAAAACTTCTGTTGGTATTGTTGGAGCTTCTGGGTATGGGGGAATACAGTTAGTGCGCTTGCTCTTGGAACATCCCCATGTTGAAATCACATATCTTGGGGGAAAGGAAAGCGCAGGAAAAGATTTTGCTGAATTGTATCCTCATTTGGGTCATCGCTTTCACTATACGATCGACCCAATTGATGTTGAAACCATCGCACAGCGATCGCAGGTGGTTTTTCTGTCGCTCCCTCATGGTCTAGCGTATCACTTTGCCCCGCAACTGTTGGCGAAAGGATGTCAAGTTTTGGATTTATCGGCTGATTATCGCTTTAGTGACCTCAGCACCTACAGTGCCACTTATAATCTGGAACGAGACGATGAAGAAACTGTCGCCACTGCAGTTTATGGTTTACCAGAACTCTATCGCAAACAGATTCCAACGGCTTCTCTCATTGGCTGTCCTGGTTGTTATCCCACAGCGAGTTTACTCGCGATCGCACCCGCCCTTAAACAAGGCTTAATCTTGCCTGACAGTGTGATTATTGATGCGAAATCAGGGACATCGGGAGGGGGACGGAAAACTAAGTTGAATCTCCTCCTCGCGGAAGCAGACAGCAACCTCAGTCCTTATAGTGTCGCTGGACACCGCCATATCCCAGAGATTGAAGCTATTTGCAGTGATTTAGCAGGAGTAGAAATGCGCGTTCAGTTTACCCCTCATTTAGTCCCGATGGTGCGGGGAATGCTAACCACAGTTTACGCCACCCTCCACGACCCAGGACTGGTTAGGGATGATTTATTAACGATTTATAATGCTTTTTATCGGTCTTCTCCCTTCGTGAAAGTGCTTCCCAATGGTGTTTATCCACAAACAAAATGGACAATGGGAACAAATCTTTGTTACATCGGGATTGAAGTTGATCCGAGAACAAATCGGGTGGTGATTATGTCCGCGATCGATAACTTGATGAAAGGACAAGCAGCGCAAGCGGTACAATGTCTCAATCTGATGCTTGGTTGGGAAGAAACCGTTGGCTTACCACAACTGGCGTTTTACCCGTGATCTAGTGCAAGGGTTGCTCACAGGTTGAGAAGGCGATCGCCCTTACTCTCGAAAACGAGGAATCAGCCATAACCCAAGAAAATAAGCAATCGTCGCAGCGATCGCGCCGACAATTGTACATCCGACTAATAAAGTTGTGATAAAAACTTTTCCAGCTTGTAATAATTCGCTGGTAGAAGTCCAATCGAGATCAGTTGATAAATCATTGGTTTGTAATAAGAATTGTCCCACTCGAAAGTTAAATAAATAAATCGGAACATAAGTCAGAGGATTACTAATCCAAGTCCCAAGGGCAGCGGTTAATTTATTCCCTCGCACTAAAATTGCTAAAGAAACCCCTAAAATAGTTTGAGCGCCAAAAAAGGGAAATAAGCCAGCAAATACACCCGTTGCTAACCCTCGCGCAAGCGCAGGGGTTGTGCTGCGTAAGCGAATGATTCGCAGGTAGAAATAACGCAGTGTTCGCTTCCACCAAAACTTTCTTCTCTTCATTAAAAAATTAGCGGGTTGCATGGGTAGATTAAAGCTAATGAGGGTGATTCTTATAACATCCTAACTTGAATTTCTGAGAGTCTCGTTAATCTCGCAAAAAGAATGAGACAATAAAATCACAGTTGCGTTTATGAAAGGGAGAATTTGTGATGCGAATTTTAATCATGGGTGGTACTCGCTTTATTGGCGTTGCACTAACTAAAATTTTAGTAGAACAAGGACATGAAGTAACCCTATTTAATCGTGGGAATAACCCTCCTCCTGTAGAAGGGATCAGAGTGATTACAGGCGATCGAAAAGACCCCGAACAACTCAAAGCCAAGTTAGCCAACAAAACCTTTGATGCCATTTTTGATAATAATGGACGGGAATTAAGCGATACACAACCTTTAGTAGAAATCTTTAAAGATGAAATTCAACATTTTATTTATGTGAGTTCGGCGGGGGTGTATCTAAAATCCGATCAAATGCCTCATTATGAAGCAGATGCGATCGACCCCAAAAGTCGTCATAAGGGAAAACATGAGACAGAAATTTATTTAAGTGATATGGGAATGCCTTGGACATCCGTGCGCCCTGTTTATATTTATGGCGCTGGGAATTATAATGATCTAGAAGCATGGTTTTTTGATCGCATTGTGCGCGATCGACCCCTGCCGATTCCCGGTCATGGAGAACACATTACACAACTAGGTCATGTTCAAGATTTAGCTTATGCAATGGTTGCTATTTTAGATAATAAAAATGCGATCGGGCAGATTTATAATATTGCTGGAGAACGCTATGTTACCTTTAATGGCATTGCCCGTGCTTGTGCCAAAGCCATTGGCAAATCTGCGGATGATTTAAAATTAGTTCACTACAATCCCAAGGATTTTGACTTTGGGAAAAAGAAAGCCTTCCCCCTAAGAATGCAGCATTTCTTTGCGGATATTAATAAAGCCAAAATGGATTTAGAATGGCAACCACAATATGATCTTATTAGCGGTTTAAAGGAATCTTTTGAAAAAGATTATCTCGCTAAACATCGTCATGAAGCTGACCTTGATTTTTCCCTTGATGATGAAATTCTTGCTAGTTTGAAAACCGCTTAATTCTAGTTCCCGATGTAGAGACCGGCCATGGAACATCTCTACATCGCCAATGATGAATTGTTTAGGTGGTATATTCAGCATTGATGCGGACATAATCATAACTAAGGTCGCAACCCCAGGCAAAGCCTGAGCCTTCTCCCGCACCCAGATCAACTTGAATGATCACTGTATCTTCCTTGAGATATTCTCCTGCTGCTGCTTGCTTGAGATACTCACGCGCTACAGCGCGATCGAACTCAACAGGCTGTCCTTTTTCCAATAATAAAACCTCTCCCAGTTTGATTTGCAGATGTTCTTCCTCAAAGGGAACACCAGCCCTTCCTGCAGCAGCAGCAATACGTCCCCAGTTGGGATCGCGCCCAAAAATGGCTGATTTAACCAAGGATGAACCAGCGATCGTTTTTGCCACTTGCTGGGCAGAGGTTTCATTGGGAGCGCCTGTGACCGAAACTTCGATTAAACAAGTTGCCCCTTCCCCATCCCGCGCGATCGCCTTAGCAAGGTCTTGGCAAACAGCCGTGAGCATTGCTTCTAGTTTATCGGCTGCTGCCCCTTCTTGGGTAATGGCTGGGGTGCGAGATTGACCATTAGCCAGAGCGATGAGAGAATCATTGGTGCTGGTATCGCCATCGACGGTAATCTGATTAAAACTGCGTTGGGCTGCTCGTTTAACCATTCCTTGCCAGAGAGGAGTCGCCACCGCAGCATCGCAGGTGACAAAGGCTAATAACGTGGCCATGTCTGGATGAATCATCCCTGATCCCTTGGCAATCCCACCCATGCGGACAGGTCGATCGCTGAAAGCCGTTTCTAGGGCGATCGATTTGGTCACTAAATCCGTGGTTAAAATCGCTTTTGAGGCTGCCTCACTGCCCGTTTCTGAAAGTGCCCTCACAAGGGGAGGAATTCCCGCCCGAAACGCTGACATTTTCATCCGTTGACCTATTACCCCTGTCGAAGCAATTAGCACCGCTTCTGGCTCAATTTTAAGCTGCTGCGCTAACAACTGCACCGTTTCCATCGCATCTTCCCAACCTTGTTTCCCTGTGCCAGCATTCGCCTGTCCAGAATTACACAAAATCGCACGGGCCAAGGGGTGTTTTTCCAATTGTTGACGGCAATAATCCACACAAGCCGATCGCACCTGAGACGTGGTAAAAACCCCTGCTGCGATCGCGCTGGTATCTGAGACAATCAGAGCGAGATCGGGCTGTTGAGACGGTTTTAATCCTGCTGCAATCCCCGCAGCTTGGAAGCCTTTGGGGGCGCTTACCCCACCTGAAATGATTTGCCACTCACTCATTGGCGCTTGACTCTCCTTATTCTAATTCTAATTGCTCAGGCTATCACGAGTTGTCTGCTTTTCTCGGGAGATGTTGGGGAAAGTTAATCAATTTTTGAAGGTCTTGGCATTTTTGGTAATTTTCACTATAATTAACATCAACATCTGAAATTCAAGCAAAATGCAATGTCGCAACTGACTCTCACGGTTTCCCCAGAAGAGTATAGCCTCCTCACAGACCTTTATCAACTCACGATGGGCGTTTGTTATGTTGGGGAGGGAATCGCCAATCAACGGGCTAGTTTTGAATTGTTTACCCGTCGCTTACCTCCAGCTTACGGTTATCTGGTAGCGATGGGATTAACTCAGGCGATCGAATATCTCCAAGCATTACACTTTTCTCCTCAACAAATCCAACAACTCCAGCAAACAGGGCTGTTCGATCGCGCCCCCGATGATTTTTGGTCACTCTTAGAAGGTAAAGTATTTACAGGAGATGTGTGGGCAGTTCCCGAAGGAACAGTGATGTTTCCCCATGAACCATTATTGCGCGTGGAAGCCCCCCTCTGGCAAGCGCAACTGGTGGAAACCTATCTCCTCAATACCCTTAACTATCAAACCCTGATCGCCACAAAAGCTGCCAGAATGCGCGATGTGGCGGGAGAAACCCCTAAGTTGTTAGAATTTGGCACAAGACGTGCTTTTAGTCCCCAAGCCTCTCTCTGGGCCGCACGAGCCGCTTTAGCTGCTGGGTTTGATGCCACTTCTAATGTCTTAGCAGCGCTGAAGTTAGGAGAAACTCCGAGTGGCACAATGGCACATTCTCTGGTTATGGCGATCGCAACACTGCACGGAGGGGAAGATGAAGCCTTTAGTGCGTTTAACCATTATTTCCCGAAAGCACCGCTCTTAATTGATACTTATGACACGGTAGCAGCAGCAGAGCGTTTAGCAAAAGCGCTGCAAGCAGGGGAAAAAGAAGTGACAGGAGTGCGAATTGATTCTGGAGATATCGCACAATTATCTAGGAAAGTGCGATCGCTGCTCCCTGATGTGGCTATTTTTGCCAGTGGTGATATTGATGAGATGGAAATTGAACGTCTCTTGTCAGCAGGTGCATTTATTGATGGTTATGGAATTGGCACAAAATTAGTAACGGGAAACCCAATTAATGGCGTGTATAAACTGGTGGAAATCGACGGAAAACCCACCCGAAAACGATCGACCAGCAAAGAAACCTATCCAGGACGGAAACAAGTTTTTCGCACTTGGGATCATGGCAAAATTCAGCGCGATCGTCTAGGTTTGATGACAGAATCAGTAGCAAAAGGAGAAACTCCCTTACTGAATTTAGTGATGAAAGAAGGGGAAACAATGCTTCCTTTAGAAAGTTTAGCCACGCTGCGCGATCGCACTCGTCAATCCATTCTCTCCCTTCCTGATGGCGTTCGTCAACTCAAAAATTGTGATTCCCTAACCGTTGAAATTTCCCCCTCATTACAACACCTAACCAGCGACAACTAATGACTCAAGAAACTGTTAATAAAATAGCTCTTTTTGGCACTAGCGCCGACCCCCCAACCCAAGGACATCGAACGATTTTAGAATGGCTATCTAATCACTACGATCGCGTTGCGGTTTGGGCCGCCGATAACCCCTTAAAAACCCATCAAACCCCTCTCAAACATCGAATGAAGATGTTGGAATTAATGATTGCATCTTTACAGACACCCAAAGATAACGTGCAACTTTACCCTGAATTAAGTAGTCCTAGAAGTATAGAAACAGTGGAAAGAGCAGAGCGTATTTTAGGAAACCATCCTCACTTTATCTTCGTCATCGGGTCTGATTTAGTTTCTCAAATTCCGCGCTGGTACGCCAGTGAAGAATTACTCAAACGAGTTAACTTATTAATTGTTCCCCGTTTTGGCTATTCTACCACAGAAACAGACTTGCAAACCCTTGTTAAAATGGGAGCAATCTACGAAATTGCCGAATTAAATGCACCCCCTGTTTCATCTACTGCTTATCGGAAAAATGGCAAAGCAGAAGTCGTTGATGCTTCCGTGAAAGATTACATTCAGAAACAGCAACTATATTCATGAAAGACGACCAAATAACGTCAATCAAATCATCCCTTGCTGAATTTAAAGTGGGAGTAGATAATGTTATCTTTTCGGTGGATACCCAGCGCAATCGACTATTAATTTTACTGGTGAAACGAAAACATGAACCGTTTGTTGATTATTTTAGTTTGCCAGGGGCTTTAGTCCGAGTCGGAGAATCTTTAGAAGATACTGCCTATCGTACTTTATCCGAAAAAATAGAAGTTGAAAATCTTTATTTAGAACAACTTTATACTTTTGGTCAACCAGGACGCGATCCCAGAGAAGCAGAAGATGCTTACAATCAACGTTATCTCTCAGTGAGTTATTTTGCTTTAGTACGTTATGAAGATACGAATTTAATTATCAAAGATAATCAGAAAGCAGTTTGGCATTTATTAAAAGAAACTCCTGAACTCGCCTTTGATCATAACCAAATTTTAGACTATGGTTATCAACGACTAAGAAATAAGCTAGAATATAGCCCGATCGCGTTCAAAGTTCTTCCTGAAGCCTTTACCCTTAATGAATTATATCAGTTTTATACAACGGTTTTAGGGGAAAACTTTTCCGATTATTCTAATTTTCGCGCCCGTCTTTTAAAGTTAGGCTTTCTTACAGATACAGGGTTAAAAGTCTCGCGAGGTGCGGGAAGACCTGCAAGTCTCTATCAATTTGATGCAGAAGCATTTGCCTTATTACAAGATAAACCATTAGTTTTTATTTAAGTTAAAATCATGAAAATCGCGATCGCCCAACTCAATCCTACAATTGGTAATTTAACCCAAAATGCTCAAAAAATTCTGGATGCTGCGGAAAAAGCAGCCCAACAAGGAGCAACATTACTGTTAACACCAGAGCTATCTTTATGCGGTTATCCCCCTCGCGACCACTTACTCAATCCGAGTTTTATTAAAACAATGTCTCAGGAATTAGAGACACTAGCCAAACAATTACCTCCTCAATTAAGTGTTTTAGTGGGATTAGCCACACCCAACCCCCACGCAGCAAAAAAAGGAGAAAAACCCCTACATAATAGTATTGCACTGCTAGCAGAAGGACAAGTAATTAGCTACTTCCATAAGCATCTCCTTCCCACTTACGATGTCTTTGATGAAGTTCGTTATTTTGAACCAGGAAAACAAAGCAACTGTTTGGTGATTAAAGTTCAACAAGCAGATGAAAGAACAATTCCAATTAACATTGGTGTGACCATTTGCGAAGACCTTTGGAATGATGAAAAATTCTGGGGGAAACGTCACTATGAACATAATCCTCTCGAAGATTTAGCCAGTCATGGGGTTGACCTGATTGTCAATTTATCTGCCTCTCCTTACACTGCTGGCAAACAAAAAGTAAGAGAAGAAATGTTATCTCATAGCGCTTCTCATTATGGCATTTCCATTATTTATACTAACCAAGTGGGCGCTAATGATGACTTGATTTTTGATGGGAATAGTTTTGCAATCGACCAAAGCGGAAAGTTAGTCTGTCGCGCAACTGCTTTTCAAGAAGATTTAGCGATCGCCCAATTTATCCCTCAACATAAAAACTTAACACCAACGAAAATTACTCCCCACTTTGACAATTTAGATGCAGAGATTTGGGAAGCATTAGTCTTAGGAGTCAGAGACTATACCGCAAAATGTGGCTTTCAAAAAGTGGTGATTGGATTAAGCGGAGGAATTGATTCTTCTTTAGTGGCAGCGATCGCGCAATCGGCTTTAGGAAATGATAATGTATTAGCAGTCTTAATGCCCTCTCCTTACAGTTCCAAAGGGTCCATTGATGATGGAGAAGCGCTCGTCAGCAATTTGGGAATTAAGTCGATTACCTTGCCCATTGAACCCGCAATGAAAGCCTATGATCAGATTCTAGACCCCCTCTTTTCAGGAACTGAATTTGGAGTTGCTGAAGAAAACTTGCAATCAAGAATTCGTGGTAATTTATTAATGGCGATCGCCAATAAATTTAATTATCTTCTCCTTTCAACTGGCAATAAATCAGAAATGGCAGTGGGATATTGCACTCTTTATGGTGACATGAATGGAGGACTTGCCGTAATTTCTGATCTACCAAAAACGCGAGTGTATTCTCTTTGTCGCTGGCTCAATCGTAACCAAGAAATCATTCCAGAAACAGTGATCAAAAAAGCTCCCAGTGCTGAGTTAAAACCCGATCAACAAGACATAGACTCTCTTCCTTCCTATGATCTCTTAGACGAAATTTTGCACCGATTGATTCACGAACATCAATCTACTAATCAAATTATTGGGGATGGTTTTTCCGAAGAAATTGTCAAAAAAGTTACGGGTTTAGTTCGTAAGGCAGAATTTAAGCGCCGTCAAGCTCCCCCTGGTCTAAAAGTCACCGATCGCGCATTTGGAACAGGTTGGCGAATGCCGATCGCCAGTCGAGTTGAATGATGATCCTCTCAAAATTTCTGTTATTTTTCTGATTCAAACATCATGATAAACTCTTCTCTTGGAACAAATCTCTTGAGAATAATTATTTAAAGTAGTCGTTTCAGTAAAATCATATCACAAGCAGTAAGTAACGATTAATCAATAGGAAAATCAACGACAGGAAAGAGAAAGAAACGTAAATTTATGTTTATCTTGGAGAGAAAAAGGATTATAATAGGAGGAAGGAAATATTACTATAATTAAAGTGAGGCGAAAGCCCAACTAAGTGGGTTCACCCAAATACCAAAATAATCACTAAAAAAATCGAGAGTAAAGTCTCAGGATAAAATGAAATCATCTCAACCTTCCAACTCTACCGATAAGAGCGAAAATATTGTGAGCAGAACTCCTCCCCCTCCCAAATCATTGGATAAGACAACGCCAATGATTACCTTGACCTTATTACATCCTCAACATTCGATCGCCGTCCAAACTTGGCGCTTTGAACCCAAACCAGTGATTCGGGTTGGACGTTCGAGAAACAATGAAGTCACCCTGTATAGCGCTGTGGTTTCTCGTCATCATGTGGAAATTAGACGACGAGGAAAAGACTGGGAAATCATCAATACTGGCTCTAACGGAACTTTTTGTGAAGGAAAACGAATTAGTCGCGCTCGGATCGAAAATGGAATGGTGATTCGTTTGGCTAGTTCGGGGCCACAACTGCAAATTTGGACAAATGGGGCAGAGCCTCAAAAAAGACCTTCGGCCCCTCGCAGAGAGAGAGCGCAAGAAACAGACAAAGCTCAAGGAACGTTCCCAGGTCCTAGTGCGAGAACCAGAACGCCAAAACTCTCCGCAGAAGAACTTGAACAAGCAAAGCAGACAGAAATTGATGATTAGTGATGCTGTGAGTGGGGAGATCGTAGTTCTTGGCAAGCATTAATTGTGATTTTTTCGACCAAAAGCTCATTGAAAGTCTCTTGAGGGGTCAGGGACGATCGCTGATCTAACCAAAGGAGATACTCAATATTGCCAGCCGGTCCTCGCAACGGCGACCAGGTTAAGCCTTGGTAAGTCCAGCCCGTTGCTAAGGCTACTTCCATCACTTGTATGAGGCCAACGGCGTGATCTTGAGGGTGACGCACAACACCTTTATCCCCAACGCGATCGCGCCCCACCTCAAACTGGGGTTTCACCAGCAAAACCGCCTCTCGCGGAGGAGACAACAACTCCCACAACCCACCTAAAACCTTCGTGAGGGAAATAAAGGACAAATCTAGCACCGCCAAATCAGCATAGGGAGCATCCCCATATAACTCCTGCGGTTTTAGATAACGGAGATTGGTACGCTCTTTTAAGATCACTCGATCGTCTTGACGCAGTTGCCACGCAACTTGTCCATAACCCACATCTACCCCGTAAACTTGTTTGGCTCCCGCTTGTAATAAGCAATCAGTAAAGCCTCCCGTGGAAATTCCTCCATCGAGACAGATGCGCCCCTCAACCGCAATGGGAAACTCCGACAAAGCCTTAGCTAACTTTTCTCCCCCTCTGGAGACAAAGGGGGGTCGTTGAGTAACCTTGAGATGGGCTGACATATCAACAAGAGTTCCTGGTTTATCTAACACTTGGTCATTGACCTTCACCTCGCCAGCACGAATTAACCGTTGTGCTTTCTGGCGAGAGTCACAAAGCTGACGAGCAACCAGTAACGTATCTAAACGCTGTTTCGTCATAAAAATGTCTAAATTAAAGCTAAAATCCAGTGTAAAGCAATCGATTCAGAAAAAGAGATTATGTTTGAGGACATTGCCAGCGCGATCGCACGACAAGACTATACGAAAGCACTAGAACTCATTAACGACATCAAATCAGACTATCCCGACCATCCTTGGCTAACGTTTTACAGCGCCCAAGTGGAAGTGGTCAGAGGAAACTACAACAGCGCTCAACAAATCTATCAAGGAATCTTAAAAGATTCGATCAATCGTAAACTGATTTCCCAAACCCGTGAAGCGCTGCGAGACTTGGAAAAAATGCAAAATCAGGAAATGCAAGCAGCGCTCAATTCCGCTTTATCGCAACCAAGGGGACAAGAAACTGCTGTCTTGATTTTATCCGCGATCGCCACAGAAAAGAAAAAACAAGCAGCACAACTGCTTGGAAAAATCTTCTCTCTCGATCCATACAACGCTCGGTTACAACTTCCTAGTCGGGGATGGCGACTCTTTCGCACGGGTCGCATGGGAGAACTGCTTTACTATAGCCAAATTTTACAACAAGCAGAGATTCCCAACTTCTGCGTTCCCCTTAATGATCTCGAAACCCTAAACGTCTTTCAAGTGCAATATCTCCATAGTGAAGGAGAAACCGTTAGCGCCCGTTGTGCTACCAGTAGCGCTCAAGAAGGAACATTAACCTTTCAGTGGTCACAAGTCAAGCAACGGGTGGAAGGACGAGTGCCCATTTTTGAACAAATTTCCTTTAAGGATGCGAGAGGGAGAAAGCGCTGGAAAACGGAAGTCCTTGATTATGTCCAGTTTTGTGACCTCCAGATTCCCCAGCGACAAGCCATTTTACGCTTGTGCGACCAGCAATATCAATTCCAACAGAGTTCTCCCCTTAGTGACAAAATTAAAAAAGGCGAAACCTTGCGCCGTAATTGGGTAGAGTTGTTAAAATATTTTGATCAAAAGCTACCCAACTCACCCTGTTGGAATCAGTTTACCCCCTTTGGAGAAGGCGCGATCGCCTTTCCCGAAACTTTAAAGCGCATTTCCCCTCATATTCACCTCAAGCGCCGTTATGAAAGCAGTTGGGATGAGGCTTTTCAACTTTATAGCGGTTTGGTTTTCTTTAAGGGAGAAACCGATCTAAAGCAGCTTTAAGCTCTTCCAACTCCGTGTCTATATTGCCCTCTCTAGAAGCGCGAGTAATACATTCACTTAAATGTTCGTCTAAAATGAGCCTTGCAACACGGTCTAACGCTCCCCTAACCGCAGCAATCTGCATTAAAACCTCTGGACAAGGACGACTTTCAGACACCATTGTTTTGACCCCGCGAATATGTCCCTCTAAACGAGAGAGACGATTCACAATGCGCCGTAAAGACTCTTCACTGTGGACATGAGGATGGCTTTCAAAATCCGAGTGAGGGTGAGTAGGAGACGCTGCATTGTTTTGAGTTTTGGGAGAAGCGTTTTCAGTCAAGGTGAGTTTTGCTCCAACTTTAATAACATTCCACTAATCTAGTTTAACTTGAGGAAGAAGACCTTGGCGATCGCCAAATCCACCATGCTGCTGCACAAAGGGTAATATTGCCGAATAAGGTCATTCCCGCTTGCAGATTGACCAACCAATCGAGCGCTGGAGCATTATCAAAAAAGTGCCATGTCACTGCACACATAGCTCCAACCAAAGCAGGAAGCATCGCGATCGCAAGTCCCAACCATTTTCTGTCTCCTGTCAGTTCGCCATATCGCCAGATTAACCAAATCGCAATGATCCATTCAGCAACACTAGAAATATGAACAATCCAAGTGGGAAGTGAGAGTGCGTGCATAAGATTAATTCATCTGATCTGATTGATTTGTCCATTCACTATCCTAATCCGATCGCGCTAAAATTAATGACTCTTACCGAAAACGGTTTTTCCTCATGTCATGATCAATCACAATAAGATATAACGAAACTAGAACTGTTTATAGTAACAAGGTAGATTATGGCTGACACCAAACTCGCTCTCACTGAAGAAAACGTTGAAAAAGTGCTTGATGATTTACGTCCCTATCTCATGGCTGATGGTGGTAATGTAGATTTAGTTGAAATTGAAGGCCCCATTGTTAAATTAAAATTACAAGGAGCGTGTGGTTCTTGCCCAAGCTCTGCAATGACTTTAAAGATGGGGATTGAACGCCGTTTGCGTGAATTTATCCCTGAAATCGCAGAAGTTGAACAAGTCATGAGCTAACTTAGCTTCACCTGATTATTTATTCCCTCTTCTAACTGAGTTTAGGAGGGGGAAGTTAACAATTAATAATGAATAATTTGTTATTAGTTCATAGTTCATGATGCTTCCCCCCTTCTTTTCCCATAATGAGAAGATAGGGGGATAAGGAGAATAAATCGCAAATAATAAATCGCAAATAACCAATAACAAATAATGTTTAATAACTCAGAAACTCTCGCCACCAGTGCTATTATTTTAATCGCGATCGCCATTTTAGTCTGGGGATACAACCGCGCTCGACCTTATGGAAAAATTGGGATTCTCTCTTGGTTACAATCAGTCGTTTTAATGGCCCCTTGGTTGCTATTTTTTGGCTTATTTGCAGCAGGAGTTTATCTGAATTTGGTGGGAGTTTTATTATTGTTATTAACTTCTACAGGAATTTATATTTATCTGGGAAATCGTCTCCGTGCTGCGGGTCAAGATGTGATGCTGCGTCAGAAAGCTAATGAACGTTTACAAGAAAAACAAGCACTCAGTCAAGAAAATCAAAATAACGAGCAGCCAACACCAGAAGAAGAAGAAATAACTGCGAGTGATGTGAAAACGCCCATCCCAGAAGAAGACTTAAAAACGATTCAAAACTTATTCGGAATTGATACCTTTTTTAGCACAGAGACAATTCCTTATGAAGACGGAGCAATTTTCAAAGGAAACTTACGGGGCGATCCTGAAAAAGTCCATGAACGACTATCAAATAAACTTCAAGACCAGTTAGGGGAAAAGTATCGTCTCTTTTTAGTAGAAGACCCAGAAAATAAACCCGTGGTGATTGTTTTACCCAGTCAAAATGACCCACGACCTAGCACAACTAATCAAAAAATCTTAGCGGTGTTACTGATGGTGGGAACGTTGGTTAGTAGCATCGAAGCGTTTAGTCTGTTATTAGGATTTGATCTGTTTAATAACTTAGGAAGATTCCGAGAAGCACTTCCCCTTACCCTTGGTCTTGCCATTATTCTAGGCACTCATGAAGTGGGTCATCGGGTGATCGCACAGCGTTATGGAATTCGCTTAAGTTGGCCCTTTTTGATTCCCAGTTTACAGATTGGTTCTTTTGGCGGAATTACTCGCATTGAGTCATTGCTTCCCTCACGGACGGTTTTATTTGAGTTAGCTATGGCAGGTCCTGCGGTTGGCGGAATGGTTTCGTTTTTAATGTTAATCTCTGGCTTGATTTTGTCTCAATCAGGGAGTTTATTTCAAGTTCCCACTGAATTTTTTAAGGGGTCAATCTTAGTCGGTACATTAGCAAAAGTTGTCTTAGGATCAAAACTACAGGAATCAATTGTAGATGTTCATCCTTTAACTATTATTGGTTGGCTCGGTTTAGTGATTACTGCTTTAAATTTAATGCCTGCTGGTCAGTTAGATGGTGGGAGAATTGTACAAGCGATATATGGTCGAAAAACGGCGCGGAGAACAACAGTTGCTACCCTGATTGTTTTAGGGATTGTTGCCATTACAAATCCTAGTAACCCGATTCCCTTGTATTGGGGAATTTTAATTTTATTTCTCCAACGGAGTTCAGAGCGACCCAGTTTGAATGAGTTAACTGAACCTGATGATGCCAGAGCCGCGTTAGGGTTGTTAGCCTTATTTTTGATGTTAGCAACGTTGATTCCTCTCAGTCCAGGATTAGCAGGTAAACTCGGAATTGGAATATAAATAATGAACCATTAATAATTAATAATTAGTAAAAAATCGTGGAAATTACATTTTTAGGTACAAGTTCAGGTGTTCCCACCCGATCGCGCAACGTCTCCAGTATTGCTCTTCGCCTTCCCCAAAAGTCAGAGATTTGGCTGTTTGATTGTGGCGAAGGGACACAACATCAATTCTTACGCAGTAATCTTAAATCTTCTCAAATTCGCCGTATTTTTATCACCCACATGCACGGCGATCATATCTTTGGTTTAATGGGATTATTGGCAAGCACTGGTCTGGCAGGAACAAGAGGACAAATTGATATTTATGGTCCCCCAGAGTTAAAAAATTATCTCAACACTTCCACACGCTGTTCTCAAACTCATTTGGCCAATCGAATTCAAGTTCATCCTGTAGAACCAGGAGTAGTCTTTAAAGATGACCAATTTACGGTTAGCTGTAATCCCTTAAAACATCGTGTTCCTGCTTTTGGCTATGCGGTGACAGAAAAAGACCGTCCAGGGCAGTTTAATGTGGAAAAAGCGAAAGCTCTTGGGATTGCTCCAGGTCCAATTTATGGCCAATTAAAAAAGGGAGAAACGATCGCCTTGCCTAACGGTCGAAAAGTCTCAGGGAAAGACCTCTGTGAACCTGATGAACCTGGTCGTAAGTTCGTTTACTGTACAGATACCATTTTTACGGAAAATTCCATCGTGCTGGCTGAAAATGCCAGTGTGCTAGTCCATGAAGCAACCTTTGCTCATCAAGATGCTCAAATGGCTTTTGAACGGCTGCATTCCACCTCGACAATGGCCGCACAGGTGGCTTTAGAGGCTAATGTTGAGAAGCTCATTATGACTCATTTTAGCCCTCGTTATGCCCCAGGCAACCCCTTACAGTTGAATAATTTGTTGGAAGAAGCACAAGCGATTTTTCCGAACACTGCTTTGGCTTACGATTTTATGGAATATAAAATTCCTCGCCAGCGCAGTTAGTCCTTTTTTTATTTTTCTCTGGTGAGAGTCTGCGTATCCCAGCCAGCGCGATCGCGCTGATTTTTTCATCATGTTAGTCTCCTTTTCAAGGTTGGGTAAGCTAGCCAAAAGATACAGGTACTCAATCATTAAATGTGTTTTTTGTTACTAATATTTAGTGTTTTTAATAAGCAATTAATAAAGCACTGATATATCTGAAAAAGGAATATAATTGATTGAAAATCAACCCTGTTCATCTCGCCAAGTTTAAAATCAAACCCAATGAAAACCATTTTAATTATTGAGGATGACTTTTTGGTTCAAGAGAGTCTAGAAGAAGTTTTGAGCGCAGAAGGCTTTAAGATTATCACAGCGACTGATGGTCTAGCTGGTGTTGAAACAGCAAAAACTCTTCAACCTGATTTAATTATTTGTGATTTAATGATTCCTGACTTAAACGGATACGAAATATTATCACAAGTTCGGAGTCTTATCAGCACAAAAACGATACCCCTGATTTTTCTCACTGTTAAATCTGACTTTAAAGACTTTCGGAAAGCAATGGTGTTAGGTGCAGATGACTATTTGCGAAAGCCTCTTGTTCCCGAAGATTTATTAACCGCTGTTCGGACTCAATTACAAAAGAAAAGTGCAATTAAAGAAAAGTATCAACTTCAAGGAAATGATTTTGTAAGTTATGATCAGCTAACAGGATTACCCAATCGCCTGCTAGTAAGACAACAATTTGAACAATTACAAAATCAGAGCTTTTTACCAGTATTATTATTAAGTATTGACCAATTTCAACGCTTTAAAGAAATTTTTGGCTATGAAGTAGGAGAAACTTTATTAAAACAAGCGACTTCTTACTTACAGGCAGTTGTATCTACCAATAGTTTTCTTGCTCATCTGAGCAGTAATGATTTTTTAGTCATCCTTACTGGTGTTGCGAATAAAGAAGAGGTTTCCGCGATCGCTGAAAAAATTTTGAGCGCGATCGCGCAGCCTTTTTTAATAGAAGATGAGCAAGAAATTACAATAACTGCTAGCCTTGGTATTAGTTTTTATCCAGAACACAATCAGACAATTGATCTGCTTCTTAAGCAAGCCAACCAAGCCAGAAAATTAGCTCAAAAAAAAGGAGGAAACTGTTCTCAAATCTATCATTGTTCAACAACAAAAAATAATGGCTGTTCTACCCTAACTTTAGAAACTGATTTAAAGTATGCTCTGAAACGAGAAGAACTTGTCTTATACTATCAACCAAGAGTGAATTTAAAGACGGGAAAAATTGTCGGACTAGAAGCTCTGGTGCGTTGGCTTCATCCAGAATTTGGAAAGATTTCTCCAAACAGTTTTATTTCCATAGCTGAAGAAACAGGTTTAATTACAGGGATTAGTGATTGGGTCTATTATAGAGCTTGTAAGCAGATAAAAGAATGGCAAGAAACTTTAAAAGTCTCCTTAAAAATGGCAGTGAATCTTTCGGCTTATGAGTTTAATGTCTCTGATTTATGCCAACGGATTGAAGGAATTTGTCAGGAAATAAACTTATCACCACATTGTCTAGAATTAGAATTAACTGAAAATATGTTAGTGAGTGATTTTCCCAAAGCAAGGGCAAAGTTAGAACAATTACAAGCACTGGGAATTCAGATTGCGATCGATGATTTTGGAGTTGGGTATTCCTCAATGAGTTATTTACAACAATTTTCTTTTCAGATTCTCAAACTCGATCGCAGCTTTATCAGTAACTTAGGAGAAAATTTAGTCAATCGTAATATTGTCATCTCTCTAATTCAACTTGCTCATAGTTTAAATTTAAGTGTAGTTGCTGAGGGAGTCGAGCGTAGTGGGGAACTTGTTTTTTTAAAGGAGCAGCACTGTGATGAAATGCAAGGCTTTATTTTTAGTCCTCCCATTTCCGCCTCAAAAATAGAAGAGTTACTGAAGGAAAATCCTTGTTTACCTATTTAATTTAATTCTGAGTTTTTGTGCTTAGTGACTCACTAAATTAACGATGAAGAATTAACCATAAATTTATGATCAATTTTTCATATTTCTTAGCTCAAGCAAATGTAATTCCTAATTCTCAAGAACAAGATATTACAAACTTAATCACCAGCTTAATTATTCTCTTATTAGTCGCCACAGGAGTTGCTTTAGTTACCCGACGGTTGCGTCTCCCTTATGTGACGGGATTAGTGATTGCAGGATTAGTGATTACCAAGGAATGGTTACCTGAAGAGATGGGAATTGATCCCCCCTTAGTGCTTAATTTATTCCTGCCAATTTTAATTTTTGAGTCTGCTTTAAATACAGATATTAGTCGTCTTCGTAGCACATTTAAACCTATTGCTATCTTAGCAGGCCCTGGCTTAATGATAGCAGTAGCAATAACGGCTTTTCTCTTAAAAAATGCTCTAGATTTAAACTTAAATTCTGCTCTCTTTGCAGGGGCAATTCTGGCGATTACAGATACGGTTTCTGTAATTGCTGCTTTCAAAGAAGTCAGTGTTCCCAGTCGTCTTTCTAGCATTGTTGAAGGGGAAAGTTTGTTTAATGATGGCGTTGCTTTAGTGATTTTAAATGTGGTAAGCGAGGTTTATTTTCAAGGGAGTTTTTCTTTTTTAGGAGCATTTCAAGAACTCCTGATCGCGATTGTGGGAGGAAGCATTATTGGTTTAGGATTAGGATATCTTTGTTTAGGTTTATTTCAGCAACTAGATGATCCTCTGAGTAGTCTTTTATTAACCGTAGCGGTTTCTTTAGGCACATTTCAAGCTGCCCAAATTTTAGAAGTTTCTGGCGCGATCGCAGTTGTTATGGCTGGTTTAGTTGTCGGAAATCTTGGACTTGCCAGAGAAGTTTCTCCTTCAACCAAAGTCACTTTATTAAGTTTTTGGGAATATGCTGGCTTTGGGGTGAATACCTTTATTTTTCTCCTGATTGGAATTGAAATTGATCTTAGAGTTTTAATTCAAACTTTGCCTTTAGTTATTCTGGCGATTATTATTTATCAAGTGGGACGTGCTTTATCCGTTTATCCCTTATTAGCCATCCTCAGATTTTTCGATCGCCCTCTCCCTTTAAAGTGGCAGCATATCATGTTCTTAGGAAATGTTAAAGGTTCATTATCAATGGCTCTAGCATTAAGTTTACCCTTTAGCCTACCACAGCGAGATCAAATTGTCACTTTAATTTTTGGAACAGTTTTAGTTTCTTTAGTGGTGCAAGGATTAAGTTTACCTTGGTTTGTCCGTCGCTTGAAGATTAGTCCCACTTCAGCATTGTCTCGGGAAATTGAAACCTTACAACTCACTTTAATTACGTCTAAAGCAGCACAAGAAAAACTAGATAATCTCCATCAAACAGGGGTCTTGCCAAAAGCTGTTTATGAAGAATTACGCGCCAACTATCAAGCGCGAATTGCTAACTCAGAACGCAATTTAAGAGAGCTATACAATCAACGTAGTGATTCGGAAGAAGAATCACAACAAGAGCAGTTATTAAAAATTCGCAGACAGCTATTGTTAGCCGAAAAAGGAGCAATTAATGATGCGTTAAGGCGAGGAATTTTATCAGAAGATTTAGCGCGAGATTATATTCAACGTCTTAATCGGAAACTTCTACAGTTGGAAGATGACTAGCACTTAATCCTAAGAATTTAATAATTTGACGCAGACAATTGGGTTTCGTAACAACAAGAATGGTCGAACCTGCATTTAAAACTGTATTGCCATCGGGAATAATTAGATCAGCATGAGGATGGGATTGATAACCAATAATTAAAGACCCTTTGGGAAAGTTTGAACTCCGTGCTACTTCCACAACAGTTAACCCTGAAATATTGCATTGTTCCTGAATGGGTAATTTTAGAACTTCGATTTGTCCTTGTTCAAAGTGCATCATTGCTTCCACTTCTGGATATTCGATCGCGTTGGCGATGCGAGTAATGGCGAGATCAATGGTACTAATGACATGACTCGCTCCTGCAATGCGATATGGTTGGGCAAAATCGCGATCGTTCAAACGGACAACAATTTGGGGGACACCATAATACCGAGAAAGAGTCACTAATGCTAAGTTAATTGCATCACTTTTTAAGGTTGCGACAACTGTGTTAGCTTTACGGATTCCCGCTTCTAGTAAGACTGTTGTGGAAACCGTACTTCCTTCAAACCCCATCACACCGATTTTTTCTCTCGCATATTGACAGGCGATCGCGTCTTTATCCACAACCGCTACTGTGTGTCCCATGTCTAACAGTCGCTGTGCTAAACGTAACCCCATCATCCCCGCACCACCGATTAAAATATACATTCTTGATTGATCCTCTCTCTTCTCATTTCTGAGGGTAAAACATTTTTCCCAGATTCTAACCAATCAAATATAGATAACCTGCATCTGTCTCAAATTGATCAACCTACAATTTTCCTACTGATCCTTGACCACCTAAGCAAGGATCATGTACAGTTTAGTTGGCGCGATCGCGTTTTCCAAGAATTGACGGCTGATTTCCTTTTATTTCACTCAACTAACAGTTAGTTCAAGGTTCTATAATTTTTTTTATTGTTCTCTCGAACGCTGTGGTGCAGCCATCATGGGAAAGTTTCTTAAACCCATCGAAAAATTATGAAAAGTATGCCTAGCCATAATAAGTTTTCGTTATTTAGGGTAGGACTATTACCCTTTTTAGCCTTCTTCAGCGCTGATTCAATAATCCCTAAGCTCACTTTAGCACAAACCAGTAATCCCAACCAAGAGCGCTTTTTGCAACCGACGCAACCCCCGCAACCTCTTCCTCCAGAAGACTCAACCTCTGATTCTCAATCTCCACCCTCAGAAGATATAATTCCCAATAAAACCTATAACATTGAAATAATTACTGTCACGGGAAGTACCGTTTTTACAGAAGAAGAATTTGACCCAATTCTTGAACCCTTAGAAGGAAGAATTATCAGTCTTCGTGAATTAAGAGAAGCAGTCGGAGAAATTACTAAACTGTATTTAGCAGAAGGTTATCTCACAACTCGCGCCATTTTGATTGAAGACTCTTTAGGAACAGAAACCGTTGAAATTCGTGTTTTAGAAGGACGATTAGGTAACATTGAAATTGAAGGTTTAGACCGCTTAAAAACCAGCTATGTTCGATCGCGTCTTGAACTGGCTAATCAACCGATTCTTAACATTAATCGCCTTGAAAATCAACTGCGTCTGCTTCGGATTAACCCACTCATCGACACAGTAGAAGCCAGTTTAAGGGCTGGAGAAAACGTCCAAGAAAGTATTTTAGTAGTCAAAGTTCAAGAAGCTGATCCCTTAATCGCCATTGCCTCATTTGATAACTATTCTCCCCCCAGTGTTGGTTCAGAAGAAGTCACTTCAACCGTTGGTTATCGTAATTTAACAGGTAATGGCGATACAATTTTAGCCAGTTATTCCCGCACCATTCAAGGGGGTGCAGAAGAACTTGATTTCAATTATAGCATCCCTATTAATGCGAAAAATGGAACAATTCAACTGCGGACAAATTTCGGAAGCAATGAAGTCATTGAAGATGAGTTTGAAGACTTAGAAATTGAAGGAGACTTTGAATTAGTTGAAATCAGTTATCGTCAACCGTTAGTCCGTACTCCCAGAGAAGAATTTGCCCTCTCTGTGGGGTTTAGCTATCAAGAAGGAGAAACTTTTTTATTAGGAAATCCTACGCCCTTTAGTTTAGGTGCTAATGAGGATGGGGTGAGTCGTACCAGTATTATAAAATTAGGACAAGACTATGTAAGACGTAGTGAAAATGGAGCTTGGGCTGCGCGATCTCAGTTTAGTATCGGCACAAACATTTTTGATGCAACGGAAAATGAGGGCGATACACCAGACGGACAATTTATTAGCTGGTTAGGACAACTGCAACGAGTTCAAGTCTTAAGTGAAAACAACTTATTAATCATTCAAGCTGACGTTCAATTAAGTTCTGATTCCCTTTTACCTTCTCAACAATTTGTTATTGGGGGAGGACAATCTGTCAGAGGTTATCGTCAAAATATCTTAGCAGCCGATCAGGGAATTCGACTTTCCATAGAAGATCAGATTACTCTCAGGAGAAATGATGCAGGAGAACCAACTTTAAGGGTTGCACCCTTTATTGAAGCAGGTGCAGTCGTTAATAAAGATGATAACCCAAACTCCATCTCTCAAGAACAAACTGTCATTGCTGGGTTAGGTCTTGGCGTATTATGGAATCCAATTTCTAATTTGAATATTCGTATCGATTATGGGATTCCTCTCGTTGATCTCGAAGATACTGGAGACAATATTCAAGATGATGGACTTTATTTTAGTCTTAGCTATAGTCAATAACTGATCACTGGTCATTAAAAAACTGAAAAAGACTCAACAATCAACCAATAAGAACAATGCTACCCTTAAAAAAAATCAGCTTACTTCTTACTTTCTTCTCCCTCCTGAGCGCTGCTTCCGTCAAAGCGCAAACCATTGTTCCCGCAGCAGATGGCACAGGAACCCTTATCACCGAAGATGGACAACGGATTACCATTGATGGGGGAACGCTTTCTAAAAACGGCGAAAACCTCTTTCATAGCTTCCAAGAGTTTGGCTTATCTCCTGAACAAATTGCTAACTTTCTCGCTAACCCCCAACTGCAAAATATCCTTTCTCGCGTCACAGGTGGCAATCCTTCTGTGATTCGAGGATTGATTGAAGTCACTGGAGGCAGTCCCAATCTTTACTTAATGAACCCCGCAGGAATTATTTTTGGAGAAAGCGCCCGTCTCAATGTTCCTGCTGATTTTACCGCTACCACTGCCACAGGGATAGGTTTTGAAAATGGCTGGTTTAACGCCTTTGGAGACAATAATTACAGTGACTTAGTAGGAACCCCGAACCAATTTATTTTTAACACGGACAATCCCAGCGCCATCATCAATGCTGGAGACTTAGCACTCAGCACTGGCAACAACTTAAGTCTGATTGGGGGGAGTGTCGCCAACACAGGAACATTAACCTCCCAAGATGGGAATATTACCATTACCGCAGTCCCAGGGGAGAATTTAATCCGCATTTCCCAAAAAGGACATATTTTAAGTTTAGAAATTGTTCCGCCAGACACCCGTATTGGAGAATGGAATTTATCTGTCTATGACCTCCCTACCCTTCTCACAGGGAATAATATCCCAGAAACAGGATTAGCTTTAGCTGAAGACAGTAAAACGGTTACTCTCAATGAAACTGTCATTCCCACAACGGCTGGTAGTAGTAGCATTGCAGGACAATTAAATGTCAGTGGGGAAACAGGGGGAAATATCTATGTTTTAGGAGATAACATTGGTTTATACCAAGCGCAAGTCAGCGCAGATGGGATTAATGGTGCAGGAGATATTTTTATCGGTGGCGAGTATCAGGGAGAAGGAGCTTTTAACGCTCAACGCACTTTTGTCAGTGAAGGGTCACAGTTGAGCGCCAATGCTTTAAACTCTGGCGATGGTGGTCAAGTCATCGTCTGGTCTGATGAGAAGACTGCCTTTTTTGGGGAAATCAGCGCCCAAGGAGGAACATTAAGCGGAAATGGGGGTTTTGTGGAAATTTCAGGGAAACAAGCGCTGGCATTTAATGGTTATGTTGATGTTTCCGCACCGCAAGGCGCAGCAGGAACAATCTTATTTGACCCCAGAGACATTATCATTGAAAGCGCCGAGTCTTCTGCAGATGATAGTGAATTGAGCGATGGGGAGATTTTATTGACTGATGGGGGAACGGACACTGATTTTATTATCTCGGATCAGGCTCTTACTAGCCTAGACGGTGATATTATTCTACAGGCCGATCGCGATATTAATGCTGATTCAAATGTCACCAGTTTAGACTTTATCAATCAAACATCAGGGGAAAGTATCACCTTTACCGCAGGCAGAAATATTAATCTTAGCAATACAGACATTAGCACCGATGGCGGAGATGTTAATCTGACTGCAAATACAGGAAGCGTTGCTGTACAAGGTCTTGAGTCGATCGCCCCTGACAGTGTAAATACGAGTTTTGCAGGGTCAATTGAAATCAATGCAGGTGAAAATATTAATATTGACACCCTAGATGTCAGCACAGACACAGGAACATCAGGACTGGTTACTCTCAATGCTGCCACTGACATTACCCTTGGACAGATAACATTAGGCGCTGGTGAGGGAACATCTCAACCCATTAACATTAACACCCCAGAAACGGTCACAGTAACAGCACAACCAGACATTAACGGTGCAGATATCAACATTGGCAATGAAGACACCAGAGCCATAAACTTTGTTGTTAATAATACAATCAATACTGAAGGCGGTGACTTTAACTTATTTTTGAGTAGTAATGAGACCATAGAAGTCGGTCTTTTTACCGCAGGGGGAAACGTCACAGTAGATAGTCTAGACAGTCTCAACCTCAATAGCGTTGTGGATACTGATGGGGGGAATATTACCATTAATGCTGCGAATATCTCTAGTTCTAATCTTGTTGATACCCCTCTCGATAGCAGTAACTTTACTGGCGATGGCGGTGATGTGACTGTAGCGACTGAAGGAGACATTAACCTTGGTAACATTGATGCTTTTGCTGGTGTTGAAGGGGGTGAAGGGGGTGAAACCTTTGGCAATGGCGGAAACATTGCCATTGAAAGCACTCAAGGCAATATCACCCTTGGCTCATTAGACTCTTCTCCTAGTTTTGGTAGCAGTGGGGATGGCGGAAATGTGAGCATCAACGCTTTACAAGGCGATGTGAATATAAATCAAGTTGTGACAGGAGAATTTGGCGGGGTTAGCGGTAGTTCTGGAAATATGGGAGACATTGACATTTCTGCTTTTGGAGAAGTAGAAACCAGTTTCTTGAGTACCTACAGCGCGGGTTTTGGACAAGGAGGAGATGTCACCCTTGAGAGTGAAAATAGTAATGTTTCAGTGAGTGTGATTGATAGTGGAAGCAGTGACGGGGATGGCGGTGCGGTTAATGTCACCGCAGGTAACGAAATCATTGTGGACAGTCTCATTTATACTGGCTCTGGTTCATTAGCAAATCCTAGTTTCAGTATCAGTACAGGTGCAGGAACAGGAGGAAGCATTAATCTTAATAGTAATGGCTCGATCGCGATCGCTGAGTTAAATTCTTCCTCAAGAGAAGGTGATGGTGGTGCGATTACCTTAAATAGCGCTAATAATATCACTCTCACCGATCGCGTTCGCTCAACGTCTGAAAATGGCAATGGTGGCGCGATCGCCCTCCAAGCAGGAGGTTTCATTGATGCAACTCTTGCCGATGAACAAACCATTGAAGATGTGGACAATGAGGTTAACGGTCTTGATGACTTGGAAGAATATACCATTTCTGCCTCTGCAGGTGGAAATGCTGGCAATATTACCCTTGAAGCAGGAGAAGAGATTACTGTTGGGTTTATTGCTGCTGCTGCGGAAAATGGCACAGGAGGAGATATCACCCTCAACAGTACCGAAGGGAACATCAATGCGCTTTATTCCCTCAGCGAAGAAACAGCGATCGGAATCATCATCAACGGTTCAGAATTAGGAGATGGCGGAGATGTCAATATTTCAGCCTTTGGGGATGTTCGCACAGGATTAATCGGCAGCGCTTCCCTAGACAATGATGCAGGGGGAAGTATTACCCTGACCAGTGAAACGGGAAGCATTGACACAACGAGTAACTTGGGAAGTTTAGACCCCAGCTTTTGGGAAAATTTGGGCTTTAATCCTGTCCTCACCCAAGCAATTATCGGCACTCCAGGCAATCTGGGACTGCTCTTTTCTGGCTCAAATGAAGGGACTGGCGGTAATGTGGAATTAACGGCTCAAGGGGATATCGCTACAGGGATGATCATTACAGGGACATTAGGAGAAGAAGGGGGAAATGTTACTCTCACCAGTAATAATGGTTCTGTGAATACCCCCTTTGACGCGATCGTGGATGGGGTAACGGAAGATTTTCTCATCGAAGCAGGAGTTGATCCCGACTTAGCAGCACTCTTAGATGGTGTTTCTGTTCGTCTGGGAATCATTACTTTCTCTGAAGAAGCACAAGGAGGCAATGTCACCATTAACGCTAATGGCGATATTATCACCAGCAACATCACCACAGGCAGTTTGCGAGGCGATGGCGGTAATATTACTCTCAACAGCGAAACAGGCAATATTGATGGTTCTGTGGGTCGATTCTTAGAGAATGTCAGCCCTGAATTATTAGCAGAGATTGATCTCGACTCGGATGTGGATTTAATCGCGGAATACTTCTCAGAACAGGCGATCGGGGGCTATGTCACTCTCTCCATTGACCAAAATGCTGGCGATGTGAATCTCAGTGCAGCAGGAGATATTACCACCAATTATCTGATTAGTTCCAGTTTTAGCGGGGAAGGGGGAAGCATTACCCTTGATACCGACAATGGTTCTATTAACATTGGAAGTGTGATTTTTGATGCAGCACAGGGGATTTTTCCGGGTACGTTGGGAACTGAAAATGAAGACTTAGAAATCATTGCTGATCTTGTGTCTGGCGGAAATGTCAATGCGTCTGGGGCGATCGGGGGTGACATTCAAATCGGAGATGCGATCGAGGAAACCCCAGAAAACTCGATCGAGGAAACCCCAGAAAATGGGACTGAAGAAACCCTAGAAAATGCCACTGGAGAAATCACCGCAGGGGCAATTAACAGCAGTGGTCGCATTGGCAATGGTGGTGAGATAACGCTCACTTCAGAACAGGATATTGAAGTAACGAGCCTCAATTCTCAAGCAGGTGAAGGGGGAATAGGAGGCGCGATCGATGTAACCACAGAAGAATTTTTCCGAGCAACCGGAACGTTTCTAGACCAAAATGAAACCCTCGCCAGCATCTCCAGTATTGGGGGTGAAGGTGGAAACGAGATTACCATCCGTCATGGCGGTCGTGGTGAAATTCCTTTTGTGGTCGGCAATGCAGAAGTCAACGGAACGGCTGGTACAATTACTAGCGGTGAATTTGAGATTGATCAGGGATCATTTCTCTTTACAGAAATAGAAGGCAATATCAGCATTATCTCCCTTTCGCCAGACCTTGACCCAAGTACCTTTGAGCAAGAATCTCCTACACAATTCAGCGCCGTTAACCAATCTTCTCCAGGACTGGTCACTCAAACTCAAGCACAAGAAACCCTCCAAAGCATCGATCGCGCCACAGGAATTAAACCAGCACTGATTTATGTGAATTTTGTCCCGCAAACCTTGACAGGTGTCGCTAATTTCGAGCGTCAAGAAGCGCTCTCGACCCAAGACTATGAACAATATTTTGATCTCCCGCAGCGAAAAGCAGATTTTAACTTGTCTGTTCCTCGTCAAAGCGATGATCAACTAGAAATACTGCTCGTTACTGAAGAGGGCGAACCTTTCCGCATCACCGTTGAAGGAGTCACCCGCGAAGATGTTATCCAAACCGCAGAAGAACTCTATAGCCTGATCTCGTCTCCTCCTAGCCCTTTTGCCAGCGCTAACCCCCTGTACCTTGAACCCGCCCAACAACTCTACAATTGGCTGATTGAACCCTTAGAAGCAACGTTAGCAGAACAGGAAGTGGAAAACCTTGTTTTCATCATGCCCTCTGGACTGCGTTTATTACCTGTAGCTGCGTTGCATGATGGGGAACAATTCTTGGTAGAAAAATACAGCAGTGGTTTCTCTCCCAGTTTAAGCCTCACTGATACCCGCTATAAAAATATCCAAGACTTAGAAGTGCTTGCTGCTGGCGCTTCTAATTTTAGCGATCCCACAGCGATCGGACCCCTTCCTGCGGTGAGTGTGGAACTTCCCACCATTGCCAATGAAATCTGGCGCGGTGAGTTTAGCCTCAATGAAGATTTTACCCTCGAAAACTTCCGTCAACAACGACAACGAGACCCAAAAGGAATTATTCACCTGGCGACTCATGCTGATTTTCGATCGGGCAACCCTGAAGACATCTATATCCAGTTTTACGATCAAAAAGTCAGTCTTGATGAAATTCGCCAACTCGACCTCAATGATCCCCCTCTGGAGTTATTGGTTTTAAGCGCTTGTCGCACCGCCGTTGGGGATGAACAGGTTGAATTAGGGTTCGCTGGCTTAACGGTTCAAGCTGGCGTAAAATCAGCAATGGCAAGTCTTTGGTATGTGGGAGATACAGGAACCGTTGCCCTGATGAGTGAGTTCTATCGCCAATTAAACACCGCACCGATTAAAGCAGAGGCGATCCGAAAAGCACAAATCAGCCTGATTACAGGCGACGTTCGCATCGAAGGTGGTGAAATTATCACCCCAAGAGGTGGACTGAGTTTACCTAGTGATGTTCCCATTCGTCCTGAAGATTTGAGTCATCCCTACTACTGGGCTGCTTTTACAATGGTGGGGAGTCCTTGGTAATTTGTCGCCTACCCAAGTCCAAACTTGGGGGGTTGGGGGACTTTTTTAAAGGAGCGAGGCTTTTAACCCACGCGCTATAATAAATGACTTGATCTGATACTTAAAATGAATTTATTATAATATGAAAATCGCGATCGCAGGTGGAACTGGCTTCGTCGGAACCCATCTGATCAAAAAATTATCACAAGCAGAACACAAGCTGGTTGTTTTCACCCGCAACAAACAACGAGGAGAAAAAGTTTTCCCGAAACAAGCCTTTCCCAATGTGGAAATTATCCAGTATAATCCCCTCAAAGGTGGGTCATGGCAAAAGGAAATTGCAAGCGCTGAAGCGGTGGTTAATCTCGCAGGTGCGGGAATCGCTGATGAACCTTGGACTCCCCAAAGAAAGCAAGAAATCCTAGACTCTCGCATTGAAACCACCAAGTATATTGTTGAGGCCATTCAACAAGCCCAAACGAAACCCAATGTTTTAGTTAATGCCTCAGCAGTAGGATACTACGGCACAAGTGAAACGGCAACTTTCAATGAAACTAGCAGCGCTGGCGATGATTTCTTAGCGTCTGTGTGCAAACAGTGGGAAGCAAGCGCCCAAGAAGTGGAAACAACAACTCGTTTAGTGATTCTTCGCTTGGGAATTGTGTTAGGAGAAGGAGGCGCATTAGGAAAAATGTTAACACCTTTTCGTCTTTTTGCAGGGGGACCAATTGGGACGGGACAACAGTGGTTTTCTTGGATTCATATTGATGATTTAGTAAACTTAATTCAAGCAGCGATGACATCTGACCAATATCAAGGAATTTATAATGCAACTGCACCTAATCCTGTAAAAATGTCTGAATTTTGTGAGAAATTGGGAGAAGTTATGAATCGTCCTTCTTGGTTGCCTGTTCCTGAATTTGCCTTAAAATTACTTTTAGGAGAAGCAGCGCAAGCTGTCTTAGAAGGGCAAAAAGCACTGCCAAAACGGACGCAAGAACAAGGCTTTACTTATCAATATTCTACCGTTAAACCTGCCCTTGCTGATCTTCTTAAGGAATGAGCAACGATTAATTTTCAATATTACAAAAACGATCGTGAAACTGGTTAAGATGCGCTTGCGGTTTCTCATGGATAGTTTGTTAGTTATAGCCAATAGCGATGGTGTGCTTAAAATTCATTGATGCAAGGGAACAGGGAACAGATTAAGAGCGAGCTTTTCTTTGATCGGTTCTGCGTATCGGATCAGTTATTGATCCGTAAATACCCAAGCGCAAAGCACTATAATGTGACTTTTGCTAAATGGTATAACCTGTAAGAAAGACGCGGTGCGCGATCGATTTCGCCATCATGCAGAATCAATTTTATAATTGATAGTTAATCATTGGTTATTGGTTCATGGTTCATCATTAGATTGCACAAAGAACAAATAATAAAATAGGAAATAAGAACTATGAGTGAGACGACACTGCCAAGTCAATACGACCCTTCCAACACTGAAGCCAAATGGCAAGACTTCTGGGAAAATAATAAGGTGTTTGAAGCGCATCCTGAACGCGGGGGAATGCCATACTGCATCGTTATTCCCCCTCCCAACGTTACGGGAAGTCTCCACATGGGACACGCTTTTAACACGGCGTTAATTGATGTTTTAGTCCGCTATCATCGGATGCGAGGAGATAACACCCTTTGTCTTCCAGGGACCGATCATGCTAGTATTGCTGTCCAAGCGATTATTGATAAACAATTGAAAGCAGAAGGGTTGACCCGCTTCGATATTGGACGGGAGAAGTTTTTAGAAAGAGCTTGGCAGTGGCGTGAACACTCGGGTGGTAGTATTGTTAATCAGTTAAAACGCTTAGGACTCTCTGCGGACTGGTCACGGGAACGCTTTACAATGGATGAGGGGCTATCCCAAGCGGTTCGATCGGCGTTTGTTAAGTTATATGAAGAAGGCTTGATTTATCGCGGGAAATACATGGTTAACTGGTGTCCCGCTTCTCGATCTGCGATTTCGGATTTAGAAGTTGAAAACAAAGAAGTCAACGGACACTTGTGGCATTTCCGCTATCCTTTAAGTGATGGCAGTGGGGCGATCGAGGTTGCAACCACTCGTCCTGAAACCCTGCTAGGAGATACCGCAGTCGCAGTCAATCCCAATGATGAACGCTACAAGGACATGATTGGGAAAACAGTGACGTTACCTTTGATGGGTCGCGAGATTCCTGTTATTGCAGATGACTATGTTGATTCCTCTTTCGGGACAGGCTGTGTTAAAATCACTCCTGCTCATGATCCCAATGACTTCGCAATAGGGCAACGCCATAATCTCCCCTTTATCACCGTCATGAATGAAGATGGGACGATGAATGACAATGGGGGGGAGTTTTCTGGACAAGACCGCTTTGAAGCACGGAAAAATGTCGTTCAACGGATGGAGGAAGAAGGGTGTCTGGTAAAGGTAGAAGATTATGTCTCTACTCTACCGTACAGCGATCGCGGAAAAGTTCCCATTGAACCCTTAATCTCAACGCAATGGTTTGTCAAAATTGATCCTCTGGCGAAAAAAGCCTTAGACTGTTTAGACTCAGAAAACGCTCCTTATTTTGTCCCTCAGCGCTGGAAAAAAGTCTATCGTGACTGGTTAGTCAAACTAAAAGACTGGTGTATTTCTAGACAGTTATGGTGGGGACATCAAATTCCTGCTTGGTATGTGATTAGTGAAACGGGAGGAGAAATTAGAGATGAGACTCCCTTCATTGTCGCCCATAACGAAGAAGCCGCCAAGGAACAGGCGATCGCGCAGTACGGAGATACAGTAGAATTACAACAGGATGGGGATGCTTTAGACACCTGGTTTTCTTCTGGGTTGTGGTCGTTTTCGACGTTAGGATGGCCAGAAAAAACATCAGACTTAACCAGTTATTTCCCGAATAGCACTCTGGTTACAGGCTTTGATATCATCTTTTTCTGGGTAGCGAGAATGACCATGATGTCGGGATATTTTACAGGAAAAATGCCTTTCCAAGATGTCTATATTCATGGCTTAGTTCGCGATGAAAATGGCAAGAAAATGTCAAAATCAGCTGGAAATGGCATTGACCCACTGTTGCTGATCAAAAAGTATGGCACGGATGCGGTTCGTTATACTTTAATTCGAGAAGTAACGGGTGCGGGACAAGATATTAGTTTACAATACGATCGCGAAAAAGACGAATCTAGTTCTGTGGAAGCGTCTCGTAATTTTGCCAATAAACTGTGGAATGCGTCGCGGTTTGTACTGATGAACTTGGATGGGAAAACGCCACAACAGTTGGGAAATCCAGACTTAGAAAAATTAGAACGCAGCGATCGCTGGATTCTTTCTCGATTTTACAATATTACTCAACAAACTCGTCAACAAATCGAAAATTATGGCTTAGGAGAAGCAGCGCAAGGACTGTATGATTTTATTTGGGGAGACTTCTGCGACTGGTACATTGAACTGGTAAAATCGCGCCTGAATAATAAGGATAATCCAGAATCACGGTTAATTGCACAGCAAACCCTTGGCTATGTTTTAGAAGGAATCTTAAAGCTATTGCATCCCTTTATGCCTCATGTTACCGAAGAAATATGGCATACACTAACAGAAGTTTCCGATCAAAGTTTAGCCTTGCAACCCTATCCAGAAGTTGATGAACTAATCAGAGGAAAAAAAACTCAACCGACTCCAGTGGGTGAAAAAAAAACATTTTAGAACAGCTACAAGCTCAGATTAACAGCTTTCCTAAACAGTTTAATCAATCTTTTCTCATTTGGATAGGTTGGGCTCTTTTAGGATGGTTTGTTGCTAATCTGTTAGTCGCTTTTACTCTAACTTTAGAGGAGTTTCCTTTTCTCCCCAGTTTCTTCAAATTAGTAGGAATTGGTTACACAGGATGGTTTACTTATCGTTATCTTCTCACTCAGGACAAACGCAAGACTCTCAAAAAAATGATTAATGATAAAAAAGAGGAACTAATGAGTCAAACAGAAATCGCTTCTACGAACACTTTGCTTAACCCCCAACTCGAAAAAGAATTTGAGTTAATGTTTGCCACCATTCGTACCATTCGCAATTTACGCGCAGAAGCAGACATCAAACCAGGGGTGAAAGTAGATGCCATTTTGCAAAGCGAAAATGAAGACGAACGGACTATTTTAAGTAAAGGAGAAACTTATATTTGCGACCTAGCAAAAGTCGAAAACTTAACCATTACGTCTGCTTTAAGCGAAGAAAAACAGCAAGCCATTGCGGGAGTTGTGGGAACGATTCAAGTCCTTATTCCGTTAGCAGGAGTGGTTGACGTTGAAGTTTTACGGAAGAAATTAGAGAAAAATTTGAACAAAGTTCAAGGAGAAATACAGTCTTTACAAGGACGTTTAAACAATGAAAAGTTTGTCGGCAAAGCACCAGAAGAAGTGGTACAAGGGGCGAAAGATGCTTTAGCAGAAGCGGAAAAACAGCAGTCAATTTTACAGGAAAGACTCGCCAGACTGGATTAGTAGAGACATTTCATGGAACGTTTCTACAACCGTTTTTTTAGAAAATGCAAGGCTTTTCAGTAATTTTGAATGTTATGATAAATAGCAAACCCGATCGCGCTATATAAGCCTATTCTACAAAGAATCAGATAACTTTAATTCCCCTTGATCGCCATCTAATGTCATCATTTCTCCTACTGGTAAAACAGCATTTGCGCCATCATGTCCAAAGGGAAGATTAGAAACAATGGGACAGTTTAAATCAGCAACGCGATCGCGCAATACTTCCTCAACAGACCAACTAATACTTCCCCTTGGCGGGTCACAACGACTAAATCTTCCGAATGCGAGACCGCCAATATTTTGAAGTAATCCAGATAAACGCCATTGCGTTAGCATTCGATCGATGCGATAGGGAAACTCAGTAACATCTTCTAAAACTAAGATTACACCCTCAAAACAAGGTTGTAAAGTTGTTCCTAACAAGTGTGTAGCCACCGTTAAATTAGCAGGAAGCACTCTCCCCGTTACTTTTCCCCCTCCCCAACCTTCTCCTTTCAGGGGCGAAAGTTGCTGTTTTTCTAGATAGTTAAAAAGACGATCGCGTGACCATTTTGGTTCATTGTCAAAGGTAGTTAAAACAGGAGCGTGTAAACTCATGATTCCTTGATTATAAAGACTCCAAAGCAGTGCTGTAATATCAGAAAAACCGATTAACCATTTCGGCGGAGAAGACATTTCCCAAGACCATTTTTCCAGCAAACGCATACTTCCAAAACCACCACGACTGCAAAGAATTGCTTGATAATTGGAGTTTGTCCATGCGCTGTGGAGAGTTTGACGACGATGTTCATCGCTTCCTGCGAGATACCCTTGAGTTTCGTAGGGAGAAATTAATTCTATTTGATATTTCCTGCGCCAAATTGCTAATCCTGTTTCAAATTGTTCTTTTTCTTTGAGAGCGCCACTAGGAGAAATCACCGCAATGGTATCATGAGGATAGAGAGGACTGGGACGGAGAAAATCGGTCATCTGTCTGATTAAATTAAAATGAACCCCCTGATGGGTTTCCTAAGCAGTTTACATCATTAATAATATTGATCAGCTACGCTCTCCCCATCTTAGTGCAAGACAACAAGCAGAAATCTTAGCAGAATTACTGGCTGCAAGCACTCATTTAAGAGTACACTGTGGAGAAGATTTTCAGCAACTCATTGCTCAAGAAATGGAAACTTTACCAGATGATGATGAATAGGAATAGCTTCTTAGTGTCAACTTTACCAACGGACTAATCTTGATTTTCAAAGACTAATTCTAACCGTCTTTGAGATTCTTTTAACGCTGCTTCTGGTGTTTTCTTCCCTAGCAAGCTAGCTTCGATCGCGCGACCAAAGTTCTCAGACAAACGATTATAATTAGGAATAATAGGACGCACTTCGGCAACTTCCATTTGCTTTAAAAAGACTTCTAACACAGAATTTTTAGCAATAAACTGCTGATACTTTTCACTATTTTGAGACTTCACATTAATGGGTAAATAGCCAGTTCGCAGCGCCCACTCCGTTTGAAAATCTTCACTGAGAACATATTCTAGAAACTCAAAACAGGCTTGTTCTCGTTCAGGAGTTGTCTTGAAGACAAATAAATTTTCACCACCAACGACGGCTGCTTGTTTCTCTTTTTTGGGAAATGGAAACACATCATAATCAACATCAAGTTGGTTTAATTGTCCCAATGTCCAAGGACCTGTAATTTGCATCGCAGCTTGTCCTGATAAAAAGTTATCTAACTCATAACCTCGTTCTGGTGCTGATAAAGTTGCCCAATTTTTCTGCACCAATTCTCTTCCTAATTCTAGCGCAGCGATCGCCCCTTGATTAATTAAATTAGGCGCTTGATTTTCTGTTAATAATTCTCCGCCAGCACTGTAAAGAAATGGTAGCCAAGTAAACACGGTCCATTCTCCTTTTCCCAAAGATAAAAACATCCCATACTGATCAATGAGTCCATCTTGATCAAAATCTTGAGTTAAGGTTGCTGCTGTTTTTTCTAACTCCTCCCAAGTTTTTGGCGTAGTTTCAATCCCTGCTTTTTTAAATAAGGAAGGACGATAAAAAATGGCTGCATTATTGGTTGCAAAAGGAATCGACCAAATCTGATTATTTAATTCCATGCTGTCAAACAAAACAGGGTCAATTTCCTCTTTCAAATGCGATCGATTTAACCAGTCATCTAAGGGACGAATTGCTCCTAATTCAACTAATTGACCTGTTAACTGAGGAACAAACCAAAGCAGATCAGGGGGAACATCTCCCACAACCGCCGTTAAAATTTTCGGGAGTTGTCCATCAGGTTGACCAATATAAATTGCTTCAATTTCTAAGGTTTCATGACTGTCATTAAATTGGTTAACGAGGTCTTGAAAAACGTCTCGATTTGGGGGAGGATTAATCCCATGCCAGAGCGTTAAGCGAGTGACAGATGTATCTTGGGAAGGATTATTTGAACCAGCGCAACTGGTCAAAAAAAGCGTTAAACTTAAAATCAAGATTCCGATAGTTCGTTGAATTTTTATGAACATAATTTGCTGAATTTAAGGATGAATTGAGCCAGAGAAATCAAATTAAGAAAAGATTAAAAAGTGCGCGATCGCACCCAGAAATCCATTTTATTTTCTTATACTAAACATTAGGCTAAAACTTTCATCTTGCTCCCGAGAGGACAACAACAAGAATTATGATTCGCTTATTGGTTAGCATTTTAGTGTTTGTTATCAACACAGTTTATCGCGATCGACCTTACCCTCGCTTCTATGTCTTAGAAACAGTCGCTCGCGTCCCCTATTTTTCCTATCTCTCCGTCTTACACCTGTATGAAACCCTCGGTTGGTGGCGACGAGTTGATTGGTTAAAAATTCATTTTGCTGAGTCTTGGAATGAGCTACACCACCTCTTAATCATGGAAAGCCTTGGCGGTGGCGATAAATGGTACGATCGCGCTTTAGCCCGTGCTGCTGCTCTGGTTTATTATTGGGTGATCGTCCTTGTCTATCTAGTTTCTCCGCGCTCTGCGTATCATTTCATGGAATTAGTGGAAGGTCATGCGTATCACACTTATGACACCTTCTTAAATGAGCATGAAGAAACCTTAAAACAACAGCCAGCGCCAGAGATTGCTCTCACTTACTATCGTAATGGTGATCTTTATATGTTTGACGAATTCCAATCTGACCGCGCACCCGAAGAGCGTCGTCCTGAAATTAATAATCTCTACGATGTCTTTGTGGCGATCAGAGATGATGAAGATGAGCACGTTAAAACAATGGTTGCTTGTCAGCAAACTGATGCTCAACAAATTCTACACAGTCCTCACACTGTCGAATCTCCTGTTCTAAAGGCTGCTGCTACAGCCCAAGCCAAAGAATCCTAAACGATTCTCAAACCAATCAAGGGTGAGCATTCATTGCTCACCCTGCCTTTTTACTGCTGTTGTGCTTGTTGTTGCGCTGCTTCACGGGCTGTAGAAACCCACTGATCGAACTGCTCTCGATTTTCCTCTACCCACGCTTGAGCATGACCTTCGATATCTTCAGTAGAATCTTCTCCATTGCGCATCTTTTGATTTTGAGCGCTAATATCTGGTCTTGGGACTTGAGCGACTTCAAATAACCTGGCAGCCGCCACATTTTGATCAACAAATTCTTGGTTAGCTAAAACGTGCATCTGGTCAACCGCAAAGCCGAGATTCAGTTCCTTATCATTAATTTTAGCGATGGTTGCCTTCTCAGAAACCTCCCCTTGCGCTTCAGGAAGAGAAGTATAAGGCACTTCTAACCAAGTGACATCTTCTCCCGCTTGTAAAACACCGCCCACCCATAAGGGAGTCCAAGTGTAATATAAAATCGATTCCCCCTGTTCATAGCGAGTAATCGTATCGGCCATGAGTGCAAAATATTGCCCCTGCTTATGCTCTACAGTATCCCGTAAGCCATATTCATCAAGGTGATGTTCAATCACCAATTCACAGCCCCAGCCTGGGTTACAGCCCGTTAAATTGGCTTTTCCGTTGCCATCGGTGTCAAAGAGTTTCGCAATTTCAGGGTCTTTTAAATCTTCAAGGTTTGTAATGCCATATTCTTCAGCAGTGGCTTTATCCACAGAATAACCTTGCAACACATTACTGACAAAGACTCCCATCCGTTCGAGTTTTTCATCGCCACCACTGTTTTCATAGAAGTCGCTGTGTAATTTTTCCCAGTGTACGGCTGTAAAGTCAATTCCGCCATTGGCTAGGTCAGTGTGCATTGTTGCATATTCCAACTCTTTGGCTGGAGTAACATCATAACCCAACTCTTCCAGAGCCATGTTGATAATTTCAGTTTGAAATTTTTCTTCTAAGACGCTGTATGCTGGGGTGACTTCGACTCCTGTCCCTGGTTGGCTAGAGGTGTTTTGAGTTTCACCTGTCGATTGTTCAGGTTGTTGGCAAGCTGCTGCTCCCAGTAAGATGGCAACGCTTGCGGTTAAAGTCCTGAAAGATTTGTAATTTAGTTTCATCATTAATCAATTTTGAGTAGAAAGGACAAAGTTTCAACAGCTATCAAGGATCAGCCCTTGCTTAGGACGATTGCAATCATGTCTTTTCTTAAAGATCGCTACTTTCCTAGTTTCCTTCCTCTATCTTAAGTTAAGAAAATAACTTTTAGAGCAATGATGAGATTTTTTAATCACCATTCTAGTTCAACTTTCTTTCCTTTGATCAATGGTTGGTAACAAATGTTTCTTCTCCATCTCCCCAGAATTGTTAATTATTCATTTTTGGTAATGACGTTGATCTAACCACATTCTCACCTCTGCTTCTGAACTAAATTCTGTGGCAGTGTTTGTGTAGGGGTCATAAACTTGCCATGATATTTCCCCTCGATGATTAAATTTTTTCTTAACTTTTGGTTCAGGAACTCGATACAGAGAACTGATTAAGCTAGACCAGAAGTAAGACAAATTCAGTTTAATTGTTTGCAGTGGCGTTTTACTTTGGAAATAAGGAACAATTTGAGGGAAAACTTTGCCTTGTGTTAGTAAATGATCGCTCTTTTTCATCATCAATTCCTTGGCGAAAGATAGATTTTTGCTTGCCTGAATCTAATCTAAATCGAAAACAGGAAAGGATCAAAAACTAATCGGCATCTTTGCCATGAGTAAAATTAATATCTAAATTAACCTTGATAGTCTCGTAAGGTTTCGAGGAACGCATAGGTAGCTGGGGTGTGCATTGCTTGTTTACGCATTGCCACCTGAATCACCCGTTCTAGCTTGATTGGCAAGCTGCAAGTCTGAATGGACTCTGGGATCGGTTCGGCAGCCAGACGGGGCAAAATCCCTGCTCCCAAGCCTTGTTTCACTAAACTGATGATTGTGGAATCCCCTCTAATTCTGTAACCCACTTCTAAAGATTTTTCTTTGAGGTAAGGATAAATATGTTTAGAACAAGTTTGGCTATGGGGAATAATTAAGGAAAAATGGGCGAGTTGTTCCCAAGTCAGTTGTTGCGTTTCTTGAGGAATAATCGTATTGGGAGGAAGCAAAACAACATACTCATCTCGGAGGAGGTCAAAACGATCAAATTGATTAGGATTAATTAAGTCACATAAGCCTAAATCGGTTTTTCCTTCCTGTAAAGATTGTTCTAAGTCTGAGGCTTCTTCAAATTCGATAATGCTGACTTTAATATTGGGAAATTGAGCGCGAAATTTCACTAAAATTTCAGGGATAATATTTGTGGCTAAACTGCGAAAGGTAGCAAGGTGAACAGTTCCCCCATGAACTCCTTTGACTTGTTGCGCTTCTGTAACAATTTTCTCAAGATGTTCGATGATTATGTGAGCGTGTTGGACAATTTTTTCGCCGACAGGAGTTAGATGAGCGCCATATCTTCCCCGATGAAGCAGTTGTATCCCTAATTCTTCTTCTAAAGATGCGATCGCGTGGCTAATTCCTGATTGTGACACATTCAGTTCTAAAGCAGCATGACTAAAATTTTGATGATGAGCAACGGCGACTAAAGCCCGTAACTGAGAGATTTTGAGATTGGGTGAAGTCATGATCCTGACAGATTTTTAATTGATCTCAGACGCGATCGCGCTCAAATAATAGACTGACCGATTACAGGTCACGCCCAACCAGATTTTTGTCCTGTTTCAGAATCCAATGTACAGCCTCAAGGAGATTTTCAGCAGTATAATCAGGGAGAGCATGATGCTGATAATTTCCCTCAATCACTGCTTTCCCATAGCCAGTTTGCACCAAAATTCCTGTTGTTCCAGCATTATGGGCCAAGTCGATATCTGTTGCTTTATCCCCGACAACAAAACTAGCCTTTAAGTCTAAGTCATGTTTCCAAGCAGCAGCCACCAACATTCCCGTATTGGGTTTACGCCAAGCGCTCCAAGCCGTAAACTGAGGATCAATTCCTCCAGCGTTCGGACTCAGATAGGGACAATAGTAGAGAGCATCTAAAGTCGCCTTGGCTTCGGTTTCTAAGAGGGTCTGCAAGCGTTCATGGAGCGCTTCGACATGATCAAGAGAGTAGTAACCACGGGCCGGCCCGGATTGATTAGAAATTAGACAACAAAAATAATTGTGGTCATTGAGGAGACGCACTGCTTTGGCGGCGCCTGGGATAAGATGTAAATCTTCGACCTGATGGAGATATCCCGCTTCTTGGTTTAAAACTCCATCACGGTCAAGAAAAACTGCTGGTTTAGCCACGCCAAATTGTTTCCAAGACAGAATTAACTTCGATATCAGCGATCGCCCCTGTGGGAGATTTTATCCCAACACAGGAAGGATTGTCTGGGGGTAATAATTTCTTCGGATCAGTGGGTCCAAATAACGCGATTGTATAAGTACCAACCGCAACGGCTAGGTGCATGGGTGCGCTATCAGTACATAACATCAAGCTCCCACCACCAATGATCGCTGACAGTTTGCCAATATCAGGGGGACTGGTCACCTTTAAGTTGGGGTTGACTTGTAAGAGTTGTTCCACCCATTGCTCATCTTCTGGCCCTTTGAGAAGGACAATGGGAAAATCAGGCTGTTTGGCTTGAATATCAGCAATAATTTGCTGCCATTTTGTCACTGGATAAATTTTATCAATTCCTTTTTCTTGAGCCAATTGACTTGACCCGCCATGAATGACAATATAGCTACCATCTTTAATTTCTAGTCGTTCTTGTTCTTTTTGCGCCCATTGGATATCGCTTTTGGGAACATTGACCTTAAGAGGGGGACAAGGAGTATTGAGGTTTAAACCTTGTACCAAGTCATGATACATCTGGGCTGCATATTGTTCCGTTTTGAGAGGAACTGTATTGGATAAGAATAATGATCCTTGGCTATCATAGCCAACTCGCACAGGAATTCCATTTAACCAGAGGAGAAACCCCACTGTCCAACGACGACCCAAGGTGAGAGCAACTTCGTATTCGCGATCGCGGATAATGCCTAATAGGTTAAGATAATCCGCTAAGCTGTTACGATTTTTATAATCAAAGACTAACACTGCATTGACATCAGAACAAACGCGATAAGCAGATTGGGAACGGGGTTCGACGAGGACATCAATCTTAGCTTGTGGGTAAGTATTCTTCAAGTCAGCGAGGGTGGGAAAAAACAAGATTTGATCCCCAATTCCACCAGGAACAAGCGCAATTATTCGCATAGTAATGGCTCAATATGATTTCCGTTATTGCAATCAAGTTAATTTTAATCCCACAACTGCCCGATCGCGCCAATGACTTGCCGATTAATCTTCAAAGTAAAGAACGATCGCGCTACAAACTTAGGTTAGGACATTCTATCAAAACGGGTAGCCGCCCAAGACCACCCATAACAAATTATTAACTGTCATACTCTTCATCTGTAGCAGGGATAGCACCCGAAACCGTCACTAAGTCAATTTGCTGGCGATAGTAATCAACGCTTTTCACTTGCACTTTCACCCGTGACCCTAAGCGATAAGCAATGCGGTTTTTCCGTCCCACTAAGCAAGCATGACGAGCGCGGTATTCATACCAGTCATCCTTGAGCGAACTAACATGAACTAACCCTTCTACCAATAAGTCTTCAATTTCCACAAAGAAGCCATAAGATTGAACGCCCGTGATTAAGCCAGAGAAGACTTCTCCTGTGCGTTCTTTCATTTTCTCTGCTTTTTTAAGCCCTTTCAAGTCATTTTCCGCATCTTCAACCATTTTGTCCCGTTCGTTGAGATGGTGAATAAAGCTGGAGATGGCTTCTTCGTATTCAGTGGTCATGGCAGGGGGCAAAACTTTCCAGTTGATTTTGCCATGACTGGTCTCGCTATGGAGGTCAACCCCTTCTTTTTGGGTTTTCAATCTGCGATCGCGCCCCTGTTGGAAGACCGATTTCAAAATCCGTTGCACCCATAAGTCAGCATAGCGCCCCCCTGGGGAGATACAAGGACTGTAAGCGGTTTCCTCAGCTAAACCAAAGTGTTCTCCCGGCTTGGTGCTGTATTTTGCCAGTTTCAGGGTTGATTTCAAGAAGAACATCAAAACCCGAGTAGCGCTGGATTTTGAAATTTGGCGACTAAAGTTCTGGTAATCTTGCGGGCGTAACTCATCTTCATTTTCCAGTTCTAGTTCTAATTCCAGATTATTCCCCAACTTCATCAAGTCTTCAATTTCGGTGTAATCAGAAATTTGTTGAATGCGATAGATTCCAGGTACGCCTAGCGCTTGTAAATGTCGTCCTACCACTTTTCCTGGGAGAACCATTAATTCCGTGAGTAGGGAACGCACAGGGAGACTTGCATCCACCACCACAGCGCCCAAACGTCCTTCATCTTTAAATCCACTTTGGGCTTCTCCGAGTTCAATGTCAAATCCCCCTCGCTGTAACCGTTGCGCTTTCACCAGTGGACTGAGGGTGAAGAAGAGTTCTTTGAGCATCTCAACGGTTGCTTCTCCTTCTCCTTCTTGGGCTAATAAGGATTGCGCTTCTTGATAGTGAAACTGCTGGTCAACTCGAATCACACTTTCATGGATGGAAAAGTCTTCAATCTGTCCGATATGATTAAGAGTTAACATCACGCTCACTGCTAAACGGTCTTCTCCCACAACCAAAGAAGCACACTCTTGGACTTGCTTGGGAAAGAGTGGAATCACGATCTCTCGCAAAAAGACGGCTGTTCCCCGTTGCTTGGCTGCTGAATCTAAAGCGGAGTCAGAGGTGACATAGTGCGCTACATCCGCTAGGTGAATCCCTAAGCGCCAGTTTCCGTTATTGGTTTTATTGAGGGTGAGGGCGTTTTCCACAAAGGGAACCCCCCCTCTTTCCCCCCCATTGGACCGGAGCTTTAGTGAGGAGATGTAAGGGGGGGAGGTTTCTTCAAGGGTAATTGTGAGGAGATCGCGATGGTCTTGTCTTCTTTCTAACTCAGTTTGAGCGATCGCAGACTGTAAGTTTTCTGCTTCGGCGAGGGCAAATTTAGAAAAGTTTCTCGGGAGATCGTGTTTACAGCAAACAATATCCGTGTCTGCTGCTTCTTCGGCATCACTCCCTAAGATTTTTGTCACTCGCCCAATGGGAGGATGATCGCCGAGGGGATAGCGGACAACTTCCACATGAACGAGATTATCCACTGCTTGGGCTAAGTCTTCGCCATCGCGACTCAATTCGAGTTCAAATAACAGACGATCATCTAGGGGAACAGCATGGTAGTCTTGATCAGTATTTTCTTCGCTCTGTCTCACCTGAGCAAGGAGAGAAGGGTTAGCGCGATCGAGGATCACTTGCACTTCTCCTTCAGGAGAACGACGGCGACTCCCCTCTTTAATCACTTTAACGAGAACGCGATCGCCGTTCCAAGCACTTCCCAAGTGAGACTCTCTGACATAGATATCATCCGTTCCTTCTTGGTCTTGAATGGCAAAACAAAAGCCTTTACTCGAACAGCGTAGTTTCGCTTCAACAATCTCCTCTTGAGGAGAACGGCGATATTTTCCCCTCTCCTTCACGATGACACCAATGCGTTCTAAAGCATCAAGCGCCACTTGTAATTGTTCAACGCTTTGTTCGTCTTGAAGATTGAGTTTTTTTTCGAGAACTTTTGGGGCAACCAGTTTATTATCACTTAAATGGGATAAGATTGTAGCGATTGAAAATTCCATCTGATATCGTTTTTTCTTCAGGTTCACTTAGAGAGCAGCGACAGACTGAGCCAGTACCGAGACTGGAAGCTAGCCTGTACATGACAAAACTATGATCGTCGTTTAACAGTCTTTCAAGATTGAGGTGCGACTCAAGCGCGATAGTATCGCGCCTTGGAAAGCGCACTTTGAGCAGCAGCGAGCCAGTGCTGAGGAGAAAGCTAGAAATGTTTTCGGAGTGCATCAATTACGATCGCTTTCCATAGCATCTGAGCTTCAATAACCATTAAACGAGTCTAATCATGTTATCTTAACTATTTTATCTGATTTTGGCATTTTGTTGGCGATCTCCTTGCCATTGATCCTTTCCAACTGTGAAAATTAACCACAAGTAACAATTTATCAACGATCATTATGTTTGAGCAGTTTCGCAGTCATTTTCCCAGAGGAAGCCTTATTAGCGAATTAGTCCAAATCGATCACGGAAAATACATTGTTCGTGCTAGTGTTCAAAATGAAGGCTTAACCCTTGCCACAGGATTAGCCGCCGCCGATACGGTTGAACAAGCCGAAGATCAAGCTCGTTTGAGAGCCTTAGCGGTTTTAGACATTTCTCTAACCCCAGCACCCGTCAAAGACCCACCTCAACCCACTGTCACTTCCTCAGCCCGTGCTAATCACTCTACCCCTTCCCAGCCTCCCAAGACTAACCCTCCTCCTGAAAAACCAGCACCGATGGCGTTAAGCAATGCTTCTTCAAATTCAGAAAAACCTGCATCTGTCAAGTTAACCAATACTTCTTCTAATCATGTTGCTGAGAAGTCTCAGACGGCTATCGTTGAGTCACAAACATCTCCAGTTTCTACTCACTCAGCGATCGCCGAGGAAACCGCTTTTCCCTCCAGTAGTGAGGAAACTGAGATGGAGGATTATTCTGATATCATCGCTCAAACCCGTGTCGAAATGAAGCAACTCAATTGGAACAAAGAACAACAACAAAAGTTTCTAGAGAAAACTTATGGGAAGCGATCGCTTTCCCTATTATCCAATTCTGAACTTTCAGAACTCCTAGAATATCTCAAGCGTCGTTCTAGTCTTATTAACCGTACGGATGCGGAAATCAAGCGACTCAACTGGACTCCTGAACAAGGACAAAAGTTTTTATTAGAAACTTGTGGGAAGCGATCGCGCTCTTTATTATCTGAGGAAGAGCTTCAAGAATTTTTAGAACACCTGAAACAACAGCCCGATCCATCCTCTGACAATGAATAATGAATAATGAATAATTAAATCATTCTGCTTTCCCCGCAAATAGGCTTTTTCATTGTCTTGAAATCAGTTCTGGGTGGGTAGATAGTCGTCATTATTAATTGTTAATTGATTCAGCGGGTGGATTGCTTGCGGAAGGACGACGTTCAATCACGCGATCAATCAAGCCGTATTCTACGGATTCTTGAGGAGACATAAAGAAATCGCGATCGGTGTCTTCTTCAATCTGTTCTATGGGTTGACCTGTGTGTTGCGCTAAATAATGGTTTAACTGCTGTTTGAGATACAAAATTTCTTTAGCTTGAATCTCAATGTCTGCAGCTTGACCTTGCGCTCCTCCTAGGGGTTGGTGAATCATAATCCGCGAGTGGGGAAGGCTGAGTCTTTTTCCTTTTTCCCCAGCACTGAGGAGAAACGCTCCCATACTCGCAGCCAATCCTAAACAGATTGTCGAAACATCAGGACGGATTTGATTCATGGTATCAAAAATCCCTAATCCTGCGCTCACCGAACCGCCTGGGGAATTAATGTAGAGATAAATATCTTTTTCTGGGTCTTCTGCTTCTAGATAAAGCATTTGCGCCACAATCAAGTTAGCGATTTCGTCATCTACCTGTTGTCCTAAAAAGACAATTCTCTCCCGTAGCAGGCGAGAATAAATATCAAAGGCGCGTTCGCCACGACCAGAGGTTTCAATTACGGTAGGGATCATAAGTTTTGTCTTTGCGTCCTAATTCTCTTCAGTGGTTTAATTTTAACGAAATTTAAACTAATAGCTGACTCTGACCAAGACTCGGCAGTCCTAGGGTGGGCAATTTTCCCTCACGGAATTAAAGAGCAGCTACTTGAATCTCAATGTTAGCGGTAACTTCAGGATGAAGTCTGACTTCTGCTTGATAGAAACCAATGCGACTGATATCTTCAGGTAAAACCACTCCACGGCGATCGAGGTCTTGTCCTGTGGCTTCTTTGACCACATCTACCACATCTTGCGTGGTCACTGTTCCAAAAATCGCTTCTCCTTCTCCCACTTGCTTGCGGATCGTAAAGCGACCAATGGTTTCCAGAGCCGTTTTGCGCTCTTGGGCTGCTTTCAAGATTGCTAATACTCGCTGACGTTCTTTTTCCTTGCGTTGTTCAACTTGTCTTAACACTCCTGGAGTGGCAAATTTTGCCAGTTGTTGCGGAATGAGATAATTACGGGCATAGCCAGGGGCTACTTCTACTAAATCATCTGCTTGACCTAGTTTCTTGACATCTTTGTTTAATACAACTTGTACTCGTTTTGCCATGACTTTTACTATATTCTCTAGAGTTAATCAGCATCCCTCTTCATGAAAGGTGACGCAACCTTTGATTTTACCACAAAAACTGACAACTGAAAAACCCCGCTAGGAGCAAGTAGCGGGGTTAACACTTATTCCTTAATCAGTTTGACGTTTTTCGCTAAGCCAATGATTTCGAGGGAGCGAATCATCATCCAAGTGGGATCAATTTCCCACCATTTTAAGCCGTGACGGGCAGAGTATTGATAAGCATGGTGATTATTGTGCCAGCCTTCACCATAAGTTAATAAAGCGACCCACCAGCAATTGCGAGAGTGATCATTCGATTCATAAGTTTGATAGCCAAACTTGTGAGTGGCACTATTGACTAACCAAGTGCAGTGGAAAACTGCGACTAAGCGGAAAAATACGCCCCAAATCACAAAAGACCAGCCACCGATCGCGTAAAGGAAAAAACCAAAGGCGACCTGAATCAAGATAAAATATTTAGAAAGAAATCGATAAACAGGGTCAGCATTAATATCTTGCGTGTATTTAGGAATATCTTTATAAGCAGGAATCTCATGAATCATCCAGCCAATATGACTCCATAAAAATCCTTGATTAGAATCATGGGGGTCTGCTTTGTGATCGGAATGTTTGTGATGGATGCGGTGTAACCCTACCCAGTCGATAACACTGCCTTGAGCGGATAGAGTTCCGCAAAAAACAAAGAAATACTCTAGCCATTTAGGAACTTCAAAGCTACGATGACTCAGTAAGCGATGGAAGCCTAATGTCACTCCGACACCACCTGTAACCCAGTGCATAATTAAGGCAACTCCCACGGCTTCCCAACTAAAAAATTGGGGAAAGAAAGCTAGGATGGCCACAAGGTGAAGTAAGACGATATAGAGAAAAGGTGGCCAATCGAAAGATAGTTTTTTTTCAGTTGCAACAGTCATGAACTAAATTATGTTTCCTCGTTGAGCAGTTTGATTCTAATTGTGCTGAGTTTAGCGGTACGGATTCAAGACAAAAATCGAAATAAATCCTTAAAATTTTGCAGAAAATCGCGTAAACTACAGAATATGAACAGTCAACTCTTACTAGAAAAAGCACAAACAGCGCTTTCTTCAGTTTTTTCTGAAATTGACATCAAGGTCAAGCATAACGCAAAAAAAACTCTACAGGCTTTTCAAAATGAACGGGTAGGACCCCAACATTTTGCTAGTGTTAGTGGGTATGGGCATAATGATTTAGGAAGAGAAACCCTCGATCGCGCTTTCGCTCAAATTATGGGCGCAGAAGCAGCAGCAGTCAGAGTACAACTGGTTTCTGGGACGCACGCGATCGCCTGTGGCTTGTTGGGTATTCTCCGTCCTGGGGAAGAAATGTTAGCTGTGGCAGGAAGACCCTATGACACCCTAGAAGAGGTAATCGGTTTACGGGAATCCGCATCGGGCTCCTTAAAAGATTTTAAGATTCAGTATCGAGAGCTTCCTCTCACCGCTCAAGGAGCGATCGATTGGGAAGGCTTGCCAACGGCGGTCACTAAAAACACTCGTTTAGCCTTCATTCAGCGATCGTGTGGTTACAGTTGGCGCGAAAGTTTATCTATTTCAGACATTAAGCGCATTGTGGAAATGGTTAAACAGCAAAATCCCAACACCATCTGTTTTGTAGATAATTGTTATGGGGAATTTGTGGAAACCGAAGAGCCTCCGGTTGTGGGGGCGGATTTAATTGCAGGGTCTTTGATTAAAAATCCAGGGGGGACGATCGCAACAGCAGGAGGATATCTCGCAGGACGAAAAGACCTTGTAGAAGCAGCTTGTTGCCGTCTGACGGCCCCTGGCATTGGCAGTGAGGGAGGAGCGACCTTCGATCAAAATCGCCTCTTATTTCAAGGATTATTCCTTGCTCCGCAAATGGTCGGAGAAGCGATCAAAGGGACACATCTGGTTTCTTATGTTTTTAATGAATTGGGTTATCCTGTCAATCCTCTCCCCAAAACCCCAAGACGAGATGTGATTCAAGGAATTAAACTGGGTAGCCAAGAGAAACTTCTCGCCTTTTGTCGGGCGCTCCAAAAACAGTCTCCTATCGGATCATACCTTGACCCTGTACCTGCACAAATGCCTGGCTATGACAGTGCTTTAGTCATGGCTGGGGGAACTTTTATCGATGGCAGTACCTCAGAGTTATCAGCAGATGGCCCCTTGCGAGAGCCTTATGGGGTATTCATACAAGGGGGGACTCATTGGACTCATTACGCGATCGCTCTAGAAGCCATTCTTGAGGCGATTTAACACATTGAAATCTGTTTTTCTTCCACTAAAACAACGGGAATCAGACTATTCTCTAAAACCATTTGCGAAGTCGATCCCAGTAACACTCTTTCTAGCGGTTGATGTCCTCGTTTTCCCATAATGATGTCACTGACTTGATAGTATTGGGCAAGATTGATAATTTCAGTGGCGATGATGCCATTACTGGTGATAAAGCGATGGGGAATATCGGCTAGGTGCCGCTTGGTGAGAAATTGTAATTTCTCTAAATCTTCCTGATCCGAGTGACTGATTACATGGAGAGCAATCACCTCAGCATTTGTCTTGCGGGCTAAGTTTCCTGTTTTCTTTAACACTTCTTTCCCTAAAGCTGAGGTATCGATCGCAGCTAAGAGACGAGTTTTCTCATTAGTGCTGACTTTTGTCGGATCGACTTCTCCTTTAACCAATAGTTTTGGCGCAAAATTGGGGATCGCCCATGCACCCACTGGTGCAGTGACTAGAATCGATAAAACAGCTAAGGCGAGGATTGTTTCTCCCCCAGCGAGACCTTGTGAAAGTGGAATCGCCCCGATCGCAGCTTGTACCGTGGCTTTTGCCGAATTCCCTGGCAATAAAAACAATCTTTCTCGCCCAGTCCAGTTACTCCCCACCGTAGAAAGATACCAGCCCACACTGCGACCCAAGATTAATCCTAACGCTAATAACGCCAAACCTGGCAACAAAACCGCCGTTAAGACATCTAACTCCAAACTGACCCCTAACAGGACAAATAAGACAATTTCTGCGACAATCCAGAGATGATTAAACTCCACTCGCAATCTCCGCGCTAAGGGTGCGTCAAACTCAATGAGAAAAAATCCTAACCCCATTGTGGCGAGATACCCCGAAAAGTAGGGAAACCTTTCTGCAAGGATAATTAATCCCAAAGCGAGACTTCCAACAATGATAATTTCATGAACCGCATTTTGAGCAAGTTTAATCTTGGCAAGAATCACGGTGATTAACCAAGCAACGCCACAGCCGATGATTAATCCTAATCCAATCTGTAAAATGACTTGTAGGGGAAGCAAAGCCAAAGAGTTAGTGTTAACCCCTTGTTGAAGAAAGTTGACTAACAGAGAAAACACCAGCAACACTAAAACATCGGAGAGGGCGCTTCCCGTTAAAATAACATCAGGAATCCCTTTGCTGACTCCCCAACCCTGACTCTTCAGACGTAACATTCCAGGGACAATCACCGCAGGAGATTCTGGCGCAATGACGCAGCCTAACAGTAATCCTGTCCAGAGGTTAAAATCAAAAAGGAACAGGGAGAAGAAGGCGATCGCAGCGATCTCTGTCAAAGCAGGAAGAAACCCTAATCGTAGCGCTACGCTGCCCTGTTGTAAGAGTTTTTCGCGATCGAGTCCTAATCCGGCCCGCATCAAAATCACCATCACCGCAGCCATTCGCAAATGATCCGCCAGTGTGATTACAATTGGGTCTAAGAGATTGGCAACTTCTCTTCCAAGCAGAATCCCCACCGCGATCATTCCTAACAAAGGAGGCGCTCCCAGACGACGGACGATTTCTCCTCCCACTAACCCCAGTAGTAAAATTAAGATAGCACTTGTTAGCATTGTTGAGCAAAGATTTCGTGAATTCGATTAATCCATTACAACTCAGTGTAATCTTTTTTCTCGCGCTTGTTTTATTTCTTAGTTGTCTCTTAATTGCGGGTTTATCTTACTTACCCTTATCCCAAGTTTTTCAGGCGTTTGTAAAACGATTTAATTTCAAAGAAGTTTATCGTCGTACCAGTCCTTCATTTCGATTATGGCTGCTTTTAACTGTTACGATTATTATTTTAGATATTGCCTTTTTAAGCCTTCCCAGTCCCCAATGGCTAGAATGGTTAGAATTTCCCCTCGGAACTATTGTTGCTGTTGATGTTTGCTTGTTTACCTTTCGCGCTAATGATAAAATCTTTGAGGAATATTTGTTAGGAGTTGCTCTCGAAGATCAAAATAAAATCAATAGCGAACTCCTAGCATTGGGTCAATATCTAAGTAAAGCAACAACGGTTTTAATTATTATCTTTTGTTTTGCCCAAACCCATGAGATTAATTTAATTGGTTTGTTTGCCAGTATAGGCGTTGCTGGAGCAACGATCGCCTTTGCATCCCAAAAAATTCTGGAAGAAATTCTCTGGAGTATTGTCTTATTAGTCGATCGACCTTTTAGCGTTGATGATTATATTCATCTCCATGATCGCACAATGGGCAGAGTAGAATCAATTGGTTGGCGATCGACCAAAATTCGTCTCTCTGGAAAAAATACCTTAGCCGTCATTCCTAATAGTAACTTAGTTAAAGAAAATATTGAAAACTTAAGTCGGGCAAAACGAGTAATTTCCATGATTACTTTAACCTTTTTTACTCGTTTATCTGAAAATGATAAAGCGCTCATCCAAGAGTTTATTCTAGACAGTACCCGTGATATCTTAGGAATTGATAATGAACTGACTCAGGTGAACTTTAAACAAGTGGTCGATCGGCGAGGGGAATCATGTGTTCGCGCTGAAGTCATCTTTTTTATTTTGGGGACAACCACTGCTTCAATGGAATTGCGACGAGCCTTATTAGAGATTGCTCATGATAATATGGTCAAACGATTACAGGCTTACGGAATTGCCTTTAAATGTGAGCAAACAACCGTTGATGTTCCTCAAGAAATGACAATTTAGTAACAGGATAAGAGATCGAAAATTGTGCAAAGTGAATCGGAAATTCTGAAAGAGGTTTTGGTATTGATGTTGCGCTTGGGAGTCTTTTCTCTGGCGGCAATTGTCGCACCATTTGTCGGTCGGTTTTTACCCAAATTAATCTGGCGTTCCTTACAATTAATTCAACGCTACATCCCGATCGATGCTCAGCACACCTACGACCAATTTATTAAACCTTTTCAAAATTTAACCGCGATCTCAGGAACATTTTTGTTCCTCGCTCTATCCTTAAACCTATTAGCAGAGTATGAAGAACTGTATCAGTTTTTAGGTTTCTTTATCTACTTTGCCCTTTCCGTTACCTTAGCTTGGATTGCCCTAAAAATTAGCCGTCAGTTAATTAGACGCACAGTTATTAGCTTAGTTCAACGTTGGTTTGGGGAAGTCAGCGAAGTGGTGTTGATTTTTGAAACCCTGATTTATGTTGTTATCATAATCTTAGCAGGGATCATTTTTGCCATTGGTTTAAGGTTAAATATTACCGCGATCGTGGCAAGTTTAGGGATTAGTGGTGTTGCGATCGCATTTGGCGCTCAACAAACCCTCAGTCGCCTATTCGGGACACTGGAAATTTATCTCGATCGTCCTTATATCCCAGGAGAATACATTCGGATTAATTTTAATCCTTACGATGAAGACGCTTATGGTCGTATCGAGTCAATTGGTCTGCGTTCGACTAAAATTCGTTTAGTAGCTCGCAATACCATTACTATTGTCCCCAACTCTTTAATGGCGGATAAACGGATTGAAAATGTTAGTCGCGGGAAAAAAATTGTAGCCATGCTATGCTTAGATTTCTTGAGGGTTTTAGACAGTGGAGAACGAGCGCTCGTGAAACAAGTAGTACAAGAAGCCAGTGAAGTCTTCTGGGGTTTTACCAAAGCTAGCATTCACGTTCAGTTTTGTGCCTCAGAGCAACAGGCAGGAACACGCGCTCGCATTATCTTTTTTATCTCTAGCGTAGATGAAAGTTCTCTTGGTTTAAGAAAACGACTTTTAGAATTAGCTAATAGCGCGATCGCCCATAAACTCGCTGCTTACAATCTTAAATTTACAACTCCTGAACCAGTGGTTTATATCGACTCTCCCATGTCACTGTAGATAGGTTATTATCATGAATCCCCAATCTTTTTCTAATTACAATCCCAACATTTCTCAAGCTCAAAGTCTCTCCCAAACCGTAGAAGACTTGGAAGTAAAACTAGAACGTTTGCAGGCGCTCGCACAAACTCTCATTGGGGGGTTAATTGTAGCGATTCTAATTACCATCGGCGTTTCAGGATGGTTTGCTTATCGGCTAATTTTACAAGAACAACAGGTGCGACGGAGAGAACAAGAATTTGAAAAAACTAGAGTAGAATTGCAAGAACAAATCCAAAATTTAGAAGAAAGTTTAGCCCTCCAACAAAGACAAATCGAACGTATCCAAGAAAAAATTCCCGATAACTTACAAGAAGTCGCAGGGACAGTTAACTCCAATCAAAGGCAAATTGAAGGCTTACAACAAGACCTTAATCAACTGCAAACTTCTAAAATAGAATCTTCAGAAACCTCTGAAGAAGAGAACAATTAACAATTAATTCCGACTTCCCAATAGCAAGAATGGTAAAATTGAAATTAATTAAGCAAGTAAGGATCGGGCTTTAAGAGTGATGACTTTTTTACTTCACAAAAGATAATAAGGCTGTACTGGTAGATATTGGCACTCATGACGAGGTGTATTAATCGTATAGAGTGCTGGTCACTGGTCACTGGTTAACTCTCCATTTTCTCCCAAAGCTGGATAAGGTTTTCCTATTTCATCATAGGCTTTTGCTAAGTCGGGATAAGCCCATTGGAACAAAATGCGATCGCACAGGTCTGGATCAAATCGACAATGGTCATAATAGCCAGCAGCAAGGCGTTGACGTTGAGCTTCAAATAAAATCACCGCAGCAGCAACAGATACATTCAAAGACTGTACCATCCCTAACATGGGAATATAAATCGCCTGATCCACTAACCCCATTGCTCGATCGCTGACTCCCCATTTTTCCGCCCCCAAAACAATGCACGAAGGCTGAGTATAATCAATAGTACGATAGTCCACAGCATCTTCCGTGAGATGGGCTGCATAGAGGTTAAAATGGTGTCGTTTCAACGCCTTAACGGCTGTTTCTAGGTCAGGATGGGTATGAATATGAACCCATTTTTGACTCCCTTTAGCAGTTTCGCTAAATGCAGGGACATCCCCTTCCGTATAAACCCCATGCGCGGAAAAGACTCCTACTGCGTCACAGGTGCGAATAATTGCAGAAAAGTTATGGGGTTTGTGGACATCTTCCAACAGGACGGTTAAATCTGTCTGTCGTCGGTTCAAAACGTCACGGAGTCGGTGGTATCGTCGAGGAAGCACTGATTGATTCATCCTGAATTATGACTAACTACCCATCTAACTACGCTATTAAACAATTTGTTGTCAGTGCAAGTCAAATGGCAGCGATCGAGCAACGAATGTTTCATGGGGGAATGCCTGTGGCTGCACTGATGGAAAAAGTTGCTGGTCTAATTGCTCTGCGTTTTAGGCAATTATATCCTCTCTCTATCGTTTCTAAAATTGGCGTTTTAGTGGGTCCCGGACATAATGGGGGAGATGCTGCTGTGGTTGCCCGCGAATTATATTTACAAGGATATGCAGTGTGTTTCTCCCGTCCTCTGGAGAAGGGAAAAGAGTTAACCCAAGCTCATCTCGATTATGGGATCAGTTTAGGGATTCCTGTTTTGGAAACAGTGGAAGGGTTACTAGATTGTGATGTCATCATTGATGGCTTGTTTGGCTTTGGGATGACTCGACCCTTATCAGGAGATTTAGCAACTGCAGTGGAGACGCTTAATCAAGGGTCGCTTCCAATTGTTAGCATTGATTTACCTTCTGGGATTCAGACTGACACAGGAGAGGTTTTAGGAACAGCCATTAAAGCAACTTATACCTTTTGCTTAGGTTTATGGAAACGAGCATTTTTTCAAGACCAAGCACTAGCCTATTTGGGAAAGGTAGAATTAATTAACTTTGGGATTCCCTTAGCAGACCTACAAGCTGTTATTGAGGAAAAAGACGCAATCAAGCGCATGAGTGCTAGTTTAGCCCGAGGGTTTCTTCCCCTTCCTCGCCCTCTTGTTACCCACAAATACAAACAGGGGCATTTATTAATTATTGCAGGTTCTCGTCAATATGCTGGAGGAGTGATTTTAACGGGTTTGGGAGCGCGATCGAGCGGGGTAGGAATGCTCACCATTGCTGCGCCATCTTCCCTCAAACCTATGTTAGTGAATCATCTACCAGAAGCGTTAATTCTCGATTGTCTAGAAAGCGAGACTGGGGCGATCGCGCAATTGCCAGACCTTGCTTTAGATAACTATAGCGCGATCGCAGTGGGACCAGGACTGACCTTAGAAGCAAAATCCCTTCTCCCCGCAATTTTAGAAGCAGCAACGCCCTTAATTCTTGATGCTGATGGATTGAACGCGATCGCCGAAATGAATCCCGTCACGGCTCTAAAATCGCGCTCAGAGCCAACCATTCTCACGCCACACTGGGGAGAGTTTCAACGCTTATTCCCTGATCTGCACAGAAAAGATACCTTTGCAACCGTCCAAACCGCAGCCGAAAAAACCAACAGTACCATTCTTCTCAAAGGCGCAAGAACCATTATCGCAGGAAATCATGAAACATGGGTGATTCCTGAAAGCACACCCGCTCTGGCTAGAGGAGGAAGTGGCGATGTCCTGACGGGGTTATTAGGCGGATTGATTGCTCAAAATCACAGCAAAGAAGTTTCTTTGACCAGTTTAACCGCTACGGCGGGTGTTTGGCACGCCCAAGCGGGAATCATGGCGAGTCAACAGCATAGCGAGTTAGGGGTAGATGCGTTTACCTTAACTCAGTATTTGACTCAGTTTCCACTGACCAAAGAACAATGAAGCAAATTTCAGTAAGTTAAGATAGGTTTACGACATAGAAACAGCGGACACAAAGATGAACTCACCTATTCGAGGCGTACAAGCTCCTTATTATGGAGGTGGTAATATGCGTACCCCTCCACCTGATTTACCCTCTCTATTGCTCAAAGAACGGATTGTCTATTTAGGTTTACCCCTCGTTTCCCCAGATGAATACAAAGAACAGATTGGCGTTGATGTGACCGAATTAATCATCGCCCAACTGCTGTATCTGCAATTTGAAGATCGGGAAAAACCGATTTATCTGTACATTAACTCAACGGGAACCTCTTGGTATGGGGGAGAATCCATTGGCTTTGAAACAGAAGCCTTTGCGATCTGCGACACTTTAAATTATATTGAACCTCCTGTCAATACCATTTGCATCGGTCAAGCAATGGGAACCGCAGCGATGATTCTCTCTGCAGGAACAAAAGGCTATCGCACCAGTCTTCCCCACGCCACCATTATCCTCCATCAGCCTCGTCAAGGAGCGCAAGGACAAGCGACAGATATTCAAATTCGCGCCAAAGAAGTGTTAGAAAATAAAGAAGCAATGCTAACGATTTTGTCGAAAAATACAGGTCAACCCAAAGAGAAAATTGCGAAAGATTCTGATCGAATGTTCTATATGAGTCCCCAACAAGCCAAAGAATACGGACTGATCGATCGTGTTTTAGAAAGTACAAAAGAACTCCCTTCGACTGCAGGTGTTCTCACTTAATCATTGATTCCGAAAACCATTCACACAAAAAAAACAAACAAAGGATAAAAATTATGCCAATTGGTGTTCCAAAAGTTCCCTATCAAATGCCCGGTCAACCCTACAGTGATTGGGTGAATATTTATGATCGTCTCTATAGAGAGAGAATTATTTTCTTAGGTCGTGGAATTAATGATGGTTTAGCAAATCAAGTGATTGCGGTGATGCTCTATCTCGACTCAGAAGACCCGAGCAAACCGATCTATCTTTACATTAATTCCCCAGGGGGTTCGGTTAGTGCAGGGATGGCGATTTATGATACCATGCAGCACATTAAATCGGAAGTGGTGACAATTTGTGTTGGAATTGCTGCGTCAATGGGAGCGTTTTTATTATCCTCTGGAACGAAAGGAAAACGAGTGGCGCTGCCTCATTCTCGAATTATGATTCACCAACCAATGGGGGGGACGCAAGGAAGACGACAAGCAACAGACATTGAAATTGAAGCCAAAGAAATTCTTCGTATTCGTAAACAATTAGATGAAATTATGGCGGATAATACAGGTCAATCTGTGGAGAAAATCAAAAAAGACACCGATCGCGATTACTTTATGTCGGCTGAAGAAGCAAAAGAGTATGGCATCATTGATCGGGTAATTGAAGAGAAAACTCTGTAGTCGTAAGGCTGTGAGGTGCTATCAACTGGTCAAAACGGGGTAGCACCTACCCAAAAAAACTCAAATCAGAGGGCGATCGCGCTTTTCATGGGTTAGGAAAAAGAATGGAATGGCTTTTCCCAGCAATCCTAAGAACAGAACCATGATTCTACAGTAGCCAAACGCTCTTCCCGTCCTTTTAAGATTTGGCAATCAGTCTCAGTTGCCATCTCATTTGTGGTCAATTGCACATCCCTTTCATTGTATTAGAAAAAATCAGCGCTCAGTTCCAATGAACCAAGAACCAAGAACAAATGATTAATTGCTAATTTGGGATCAATCGCTTTAACATAGGAAGGGTGAATAAGATGTGCTTCCCCTTACAATCTTTGGAAAACGGTCACTGGTTTAAACTGATTTGTGGAGCTAGTTACCAACATCTCCCCGCAGTGAGGAGTCTGAGCTTAGCTTATGCCTTAGCAGGGGCTGATTGCATTGATGTTGCAGCAGATGCAGCAGTGGTGGCAGCAGCCAAAGAAGGGTTAGCCGTTGCCGAACAATTGCAGGAAAAGGCGATCGCGCAAGGATTTTTGATGCTAGGTCGCCCTTGGTTGATGGTCAGTTTGAATGACGGAGAAGACCCCCATTTTCGCAAAGCAACCTTTAATCCGAATCTTTGCCCCACAGACTGTCCTCGTCCCTGTGAAGCGGTTTGTCCAGCCAATGCCATTAACTTTTCTGGAGTGATTGCCGATCGCTGTTATGGCTGTGGGCGTTGTTTGCCAGTGTGTCCCCTACAACTGATTACCACACAATCCCATCAGTTGTCTCCCGCCACCCTGGTTGAGCAGCTTAAGGAGTATAACATAGACGCGATCGAAATTCATACCCAAGCAGGAAGAGAAACTCAATTTCAAAGCCTCTGGGATGCTCTTAAGCCGATGATCCCTCAACTGAAAATTTTAGCCATCAGTTGTCCGGACGATCCTAATCTTATAGACTATCTAAAAACTCTTGATCAAAAAATTTCTCCTTTACCCTGCCCCCTGATTTGGCAAACGGATGGGCGACCCATGAGTGGCGATTTAGGAAAAGGGGCCACTCGCGCTAGTGTCAAGTTAGCTCAAAAAGTCCTGAAAGCCAATCTTCCTGGCTATGTCCAACTGGCTGGCGGAACCAATGAACATACTGTCACCAAACTGGAAACGGCTCAACTGCTTAATCCCTCTCCCAATGCTGCCAAATCTTACATTGCTGGCATTGCCTATGGCAGCTTTGCCCGTTCTCAGTTAAGCTCGTTGCTAGAATCTCTAGAAGTAGCCAAGGATTCAGAAAACAATGCTCACGGGCAATTGGAAAAACACTCAACATTGCTCTGGGAAGCAGTCAGACAAGCCGATACTTTGGTATCACAACTGAAGCGAAAGCAACCGCGAACGCCAAACCTGAATTAACCTGTTAGAAACGTTTATGGTGAGCCAAAATCAACGCCCATTGCCTCAAGATAATGCCCTTAATACTGATGCTGTTACCAGTGATGATGTGATAAAACCTTTATTCCAACGGATGCAGGTAACTGACGACTTAGATGCTCTATTAGCGACGCTTCCCCCAAGGTTGGGAAATCATCTCAAGAATCATCCTTCCAGAGAAGAATTAATTGAGGTGGTGATTGACTTGGGAAGAAAGCCCGAAGCGCGGTTTGCCAATCATTGGGAATATCTTAGCCAAGAGCCGACAACGCGAGACGATATTCAGTTTTGCAGCGATCGCGTCGGGATGTTTAGTGGCGACAATCGTGCTGGCATTGAACGCACATTACATCGGATTAGTGCGATGCGGAATCGTGCAGGAGAAATTGTTGGGTTGACTTGTCGCATCGGTCGGGCCGTATATGGCACGATCGGGATGATTCGAGATTTAGTGGAAACGGGGCGATCGATCCTGATGTTGGGTCGCCCTGGGGTGGGGAAAACGACGGCTCTGCGGGAGATTGCGCGGGTGTTAGCAGATGACTTAAATAAGCGTGTGGTCATTATTGATACCTCTAACGAAATCGCAGGGGATGGCGATATTCCTCACCCCTCCATTGGTCGATCGCGACGGATGCAAGTGGCGAGTCCAGAACTACAGCATAAAGTGATGATCGAAGCGGTAGAGAATCATATGCCAGAAGTGATTGTCATTGATGAAATTGGGACAGAATTAGAAGCTCTTGCTGCTCGGACCATTGCTGAACGTGGTGTACAATTGGTGGGGACGGCGCATGGGAATCGCTTGGAAAACTTAATCAAAAATCCGACCCTCTCTGATTTAATTGGCGGGATTCAAGCGGTGACCCTAGGCGATGAAGAAGCTAGACGGCGAGGCTCTCAGAAAACCGTTTTAGAGCGTAAAGCGCTCCCGACTTTTGAGATTGCGGTGGAAATGCTGGAACGGCGTAGCTGGGTAGTCCATCAGGAAGTAGCCGAAACCATTGACCAGTTATTGCGCGGACACGAACCCCAAACCGAACGGCGATCGGCCAATGAAAAAGGAGAAGTGGAAATTACCAGCGAGGAGGGTCAATTTTCGGGAGGAAATGGTCAAAATCGTCTGCAAAGCCCCTTTTTGCCTCGCCCCACTGGCTGGCGTGCTTCTGGGCAAATGACCCCCGTTGACCATCCCTCACGTAACCCAGAGTTTGAGCAAATGCTCAATCAATCTTGGCAGCAAGCGGAGAGTCCAACGGAAAAAGTTCGCACTCCCGGTCCGAATGGGGAAGATTGGCCAGTATATGTCTATCCTTATGGCATCAGTCGCAACCTCTTGGATCAGGTGTTAGAACTCTTAAAATTGCCCATTGTGTTGACCAAAGATATTGACTCGGCTGATGCAGTGATTGCGCTGCGATCGCAGGTGAAAAACCATTCTAAACTGCGTCAGATGGCGAAAAATAAAGAAGTTCCCATCCATGTGGTCAAATCGAACACACTGCCCCAAATTACCCGTACACTTCAGCGTTTACTCGATCTTGATCCCACGACCGCAGAAGGAATTGATTTTCAGATGTTTACTGAGAGTGCAAACCAAGATGAAATTGAAGCACTAGAAGAAGCACGTTTAGCAGTGGAACAAATTGTCATTCCCAAAGGGCAACCAGTGGAATTACTCCCTCGTCCTGCCAAAGTACGACGGATGCAGCATGAACTAGCAGAACACTATCGCTTACATTCTGATAGTTGTGGCGAAGAGCCAAATCGACGCTTACGCATTTATCCCGCTTAACTTTTAATGCGATCGCGCTCAGTTTTTAAGAGGGGCGCGATCGTCACTCTTAATCGATTCCTAAACTACCAACGTCTGACAGAGTTTATCTTCCAATTCCGTTTCTTCCACTTTCATGGCTTCAATCCCCTGGGTAATAATCTCAGTAGGTGTTGCACCTTTTTCATACTCTCGCAACCATTTTTGAGCCGTATTTCCTTCTCGTAAAATCTTCTGAATTGGGGAAAGAAAACAGCTAAACCCTTTCGCTTTGGCAAGGGGTTGCACCTGATGATAAATGTCTTTAATCCAATCTTCGGCGATAATCAGTCGTCCATCTTGCCAATGGCGCAATTCCGCAGCCAGACTCTTTTTGGCTACTGCTTGCTCGTTTTGATATGCCATTGCGACTAAATCTTCAGCGCGAGTTTGACTGGGTAACTGACTCTGCTGCAACGGATCAAGATCGGGCGTGAGCAACATTTGGGTTAAACGAGCTTCCAACAGGGCTGTAATCCCTAACAACGCCACTGGATCAACCACTAAATCACAAATCCGTAATTCTAAGCGATTGAGATTATACGGACGATGATCGCCATTGGGACGCACGGATAACCAGAGATGGCGCACATTTTGCATTGTCCCCTGATTCAGTTGTTCATTAACCCAACGAATATGATGGGCGTGATCTTCAAATAGGGGAACATAGGAAGGGGTTTGAGGAAACACTGCCCAGCGTGTAGAGTGATGGCCGGTGGCTTCCCCATCAATGAAGGGAGAAGAGGCGCTCAAAGCTAGATATAAGGGCGCTTCTAAGCGAATGAGGCGACAGGCTTGGATGAGCTTTTCAGTGTCTTCAAAGCCGATGTTAATGTGGATGCTGGCGGTGACAACTTTTGGACCGTAAACGCTTTCAATATAGTCGTGATAGGGATTTTGCGGATCAGAGCGATAAAAGCGATCGCTGCCTCCTAATGATAAGGTACTGCCTGGAATCAGGGTATAATCTCCCAATGTTGTTAGATATTGGCGCAACTGCACGCGGGGACGGACTAACGCACATAACAGGCGATCGTAGCAGCATAAGGGAGCAGTGGTATATTCCACATTACGGCTGTCGGGTTCGCGGACAAATCCTTGCAAATCCCTGACAATTTGGTCAGAAAGCCCGACAACTGCCCCGTTAGGTCTTCCCGTGTACATTTCGACTTCAAAGCCTTTGCAGAGTAGCACAATTTTTCCTCGCTCACTGGAACTTAAACTCTATCTTAACGCCTTCTGCCGTTGCTTTTATTTGAACAAACGGCCGGTTTGGTTATAGGGTTAAGGATTGAGGATTAGATTCAATCAACTGGGCTAAATCTTGCAAGAAAGCGGCCCCATGAGCGCCATAAATAATCCGATGGTCGCAGGTGATGTTAACCACCATTTGACGACGCACCCCAAACATTCCGTTTTCTGTTGCCACTACTTGGGGACGACTCGCACCGATCGCGAGGATTCCCCCTTGACCAGGAGGTAAAATCGCATCAAAGCGATCGACTCCAAACATTCCCAAGTTAGAGAGAGTAAACGTTCCTGTGCTGTATTCTTCAGGCTGTAGCTGCTTGTTGCGCGATCGCTTGACTAAATCTTTCCAGTTGCGAGAGAGGGTGTAAATATCTTGTTCCCCAGCGTTGCGTAAAACGGGAGTAATCAAACCGCCATCTTCCATCGCAACCGCGATCGCGATATTAATTGCTGAGTGATATTGGATGCCTTGATCGGTGTAGCTGGCATTAACAAGAGGATGATTTTTCAACGTATCCGCCACTGCTTTCGCCAGTAACGCCGTCATTGTCACCCCTTTAGACTTGATTTGTTGATAGAGTTTATCGAGTTCATCAGTGGTGATGGTGTAACCCACATGAAAGGTGGGAACTTGTACGGTTGCGGTCATATTCCGCACTACAGCACTTTGCAGGGTAGTAAAGGGAACCACTTCCCCTTTAGCGTAACTGGGTGTCGGTTGAGGGGTGGGTTGCGGTTGCGGTTGCGGTTGCGCTTCTGGGATTGGCGTTGCGGATGCTTGACCCGTAGCTGCTTCCACATCTTCGGCGACAATGCGACCATGAGGGCCACTGCCTTGTAATGTACTTAAATCAATATTATGCTCTTTTGCCAACTTCCGAGCGCGAGGGGATGCGACTACGCGACCGTTTTCTCGTTTCGGGGGGGTTGGCGCTTCAGGAGGAGTCGGAGTGGGTGCTTGTTCCGTTTTGGTTTCGGTTTTAGAAGCAGACGGTTGAGCCGTTTTCTGGTTAGCTTGCTGCTTGGCGGTTTCGATTTCTGCTTCTGTTTCTGCTAGTAGGGCGATCGCCGAACCAACAGGTGCTTGTTCTCCTTCTGGCACCAGAATCGTTGCGAGGTAACCATCATGGAACGACTCCACATCCATATCTGCTTTGTCTGATTCCACTACAAGGACGGTTTCCCCTTTCAGCACTTTATCCCCTGGGGATTTTGCCCAAGAGACAATTTTTCCTTCGGTCATGGTTGAACTAAGAGCAGGCATGAAGATGTCACGGATCATCGGGTCGTTCCCTTAATAATGGACAATGAACAACTATCCACTATAGCAATAATTGGGTCTCATGATGCAGATAAATCAGAGGATTCACCAAGTGATTTGGGCGATCGCGCTGACTTGGCATAAAATTGATTGGATTAAATTGTAGGCTTTGCCCCACTCACGACATCTCAAGCTCGATCGCGCGGCCTGATCAGAATTTGATAAGATACTTTTAAGCATCAAAGAGTGAACAGCCATGAAGTTACAAGTTATCCTTGAACGAGCGCGAGAAGGCGGATATACGGTGTTTGTTCCTTCTCTCCTTGGTTGTATTAGTGAAGGGGACGATATTAATGAGGCTTTAGTTAATATTAAGAGCGCGATCGCCCTTTACCTTGAACCAGTGGAAGAGGATATTAATTTAACTGAAGGAGCAATCAATAAACAGAATTGATGTCGAATGATTTACCGCTCATCCAAATTCTACTCACACCTCACCTTAAAAAAGACCTCGCTCAACTAGCAAAACGTTACCGCTCAATCCGTAAAGATTTAGAACCCCTTATTGAACAACTACAAGCTGGAGAAATAATCGACGATCGCGTGGTTAAATCAGTAATAGCATGGGAAGAGACAACGATGGTTACCCAATTAACGCAACGCAATTATACCCCCACCGAATACCTCGAATTTGAGGCAGAAGCAGAAACTCGTCATGAATTGATCAATGGAGAAATTATACCCATGGCAGGGGGAACAACGAACCATAATTTGATTACTGGGAATATTTATGTTGCCCTCCGACTAGCCTTAAACACGCAAACCACGCCTGTTTATATGGAAAATGTTAGATTATGGATTCCATCTCCGAAGGTGTTTACCTACCCTGACATCATGATTCTTGGTAGCGAACCGATCTATTATGAAGAGAGTCAAACCACAGTGACGAATCCAGTGGTGATTTTTGAAATTTTATCTAATTCTACCCGAGATTATGATCAGGGACGTAAATTTAATTTCTACCGCACTTTAGAAACGTTACAGGAATATATTTTAGTTGATCAAGAGACAACCGCAGTCATGATCTATCGGCGAGACACAAGTAAGGATTGGCATTTAACTATCTTAGAAGATACCACTGAGAGAGTACAGTTAAGCTCAGTCGGTGTGGAACTCTCCTTAACGGGAATTTATGAGGGAGTGGATTTGTAGCATTTCATGGAAGCGGCGGAAAGTTCTCTTTTTAATTATCCCATTTTCAAAAAATCAGGTTAAGCCCTATTCGTAGTTAATTCTTGCCAAAAATAATCATCTAGAGTGTCATAGCGCAATCTGGCTGGGCAAATTTGCCGAAATGAAATAGTAACGAATTTATGTGTGTTACTAAAACCGAGTTTAAGAAAACAAGGAAAACGACTTTACTCGGAAACTGTACGGTTATGGATTCAGACTGCTGGTAACAAAGCTCACCATATCTCAAGCTCCATCGCGCTTTCTAATCAGAGTTGGATCAGATATTTTTTAAGCATCGCAGGATTAAAACTATGAAGTTAAAAGTTATACTTGAACGAGCGTGACGAAGGTGGATAGGTAAGGGAAAAGATTATGAAAATTAAAGTGATCATTCATGAAGCAGAAGAAGGAGGCTTTTGGGCAGAAGTTCCTGCGATTCCTGGCTGTGCAACACAAGGAGATACCTTTGAAGAGTTATTAGAAAATCTCTATGAAGCGGTAGAAGGCT
>CAYXDG010000002.1:58648-88882 GCA_964463655.1 uncultured Dactylococcopsis sp. | reverse complement strand
AGATTAGCAATTGGTTCTAGATTTAAGACGGTTTCCATATTTATGTTCAATTTGTCAAGAGTTGATCCCTAACTAAACTGGTCTGATTCTAAATTAGCATCGTCGTGTCCCCTGAATCTCACGTTTGTCCTTGATATAGCAGTACGCAATTAAGTTAGGACGTTTGATGTGGCAGGGAGTGCAACCGTCTCGGTCGCTACTTTTCTCATGATGTCCTAACCGAAACCCGTAGCGCTATAATCGCTTTAAATTCCCGCGATCGCCGTTGTCTTTTAGAAAAATTGACCAATAATCAAGTAACACAATTTACTTTAATTCCTTCCCTGAAAAAACACATTTCTTTGCAGCAATTAACGACTCTCAAGTCACAAATTTAATTCTCGATCGCCCTAACCATATCGACGCAAACTTAAGCACCTACACAAAATTAATCACAATATCACTATCAACTTTTCCCATAAGGATTTCATAATCTAATTGGTGATTACAGTTCATTAATCCTAAAACATTAATCCTCTTGCTTTGGCAACTTCTTAGCGTGATCCTCTCTGATTTTTCTTGCCATGCGTAAGGGATATCTGGCTTCAAAGAAAAGCCACTTTCATCAAAATACCTGAGCTCAATCTCTCCTTTTTTAGCTTGCTTTTTCAATTCTTCTAACCGAGGTAAAAGTTTTTCGCTCTCAGGATTTAAGTCTCTAATACATCTCATAGAAGTTACCATTCAAGTATCTACTACGATAGTATACATTAATCTGTCTAAAGTGTGTAATTAATTTTGTTTACCTGCTTATATCTGATCAATTATATAACGCGATCGCGCACTGGTTAACCAAGATATAGCCATTCTGCGATCGCGCATCTTTCAAAGCATACTTCAACTCTGCAACGCCTTAAAATGCTTGAAAATGTACCTATGAAGAAATGGGGCTTAATTACTTGTTCCTGTAGTGCTAATTCTTCAAAATGGCATAAGTGTCAGCCAAAGTCTAACTACTCAACAAAAAGACCCGGAAGCTAACGCCTATCAGAAGCATCCCTTATTGCTGCTACCTTCCAGTCCTGACAAGGTTCGGGCGTTCTGATCGCATTAGTCCGAGTCAATTACACAATAACACAATTTCGGGGATAAAGGCGACTATTCCACCACTAAACACCACTCATAGAGTTCATAAGTGACACAGCCATTTTTTACTAAGGGATCATTCTCAACAATCTCTTGGGCTTGTTCCTTGTTTTCTGCTGCAAACAGTAGCATTCCCCCTCCCAAGTCTCCCCAGTAGCCACTGCGGGCTTGATGTCCGTTCGCAATCAATTTTTTAACATACTCAATGTGGGCGGGTACAAACTGATCAAAGGTTGCTTTTTCAACAATTCCTTTCTCAATCTTGACAAATAATGGCATTGGGACAATTCATCATCAATAACTATCAATCAGTTTAAATGAAATGTGCGTCAATTAGCTGCGTTGTTGTCCCGCTAGCGCGATCGCGCGGGGAAGGATATGATGTTCTTGTTGTTGGATACGTTGATGTAAGGTTTCTGGGGTATCATCGTCTAATACGGGAACCGCAGCCTGCATTAAAATCGGTCCGCTATCCACTTCAGGACGCACTAAATGCACGGTACAGCCTGTAATTTTAACCCCTGCTGCGAGGGCTTGTTCCACGCCATTGATTCCCTTGAAACTGGGCAATAAGCTAGGATGAATATTAATCACGCGATCGGGAAAAGCATTAATTAAAACTGGTGTTACTACCCGCATCCATCCCGCCATAATCACCCACTGGACTTCGTGGGCTTTTAAGGTTTCTACTAACACTCGATCAAAGGCTTCCCGCGTTTCATAGTCCCGATGATTGCACAAAACCGCTTTGATTCCTAATGCTTCTGCTTTTTCTCTAACTTTTGCGGTTGCCTTGTTATAAATAATGATCTGAATCATAGCATTAAGGTTACCTTGCTTAATAGCGCTCGCGATCGCTGCTAAATTGCTTCCTTTTCCTGAAGCCATGACTCCCAAAGCTAACGGTTGCGACAACTGACAATCTTGCCAAGAGATATCGGGGGAAATTATTCCTGATTGTGTCAAAATTACCTTTCTCCTGAATTCTTAGTTTCCACAATATTTCCGAGATGATTACAACATAAAACACTTGATTTTAAGCATCTCAATCATTATACAGCAAGATGATTTCACTCATGAAAACCCCTTGTCGTTCTCCCAGACTTGGGGGGTTTGGGGGGCAAAAACATTTGTATTAAAATTGAAATGATTGGTTGTAAGAGAATCAATCTCCTATTTTGTTTGTAGAACTGCTTTGAGATGAATCAGAATAGATACCCAAAACGTTTTCCCCCCAGTCAAATTTTTACCCAAGCAATCCAAACCGTACACGCCCAATTTCTGAGCTTAAAACCTAGGGCTAATGTTCCCGAATTACGGATTAAAAATGGCAGGGAAAAAAAGATTCAAAAATATCCCTTAATCAGCGATCGCTGTTCCATTGGACGCAGTTCTCGCGCTAATGATATTGTTATTCGGAACTCCCTGATTAGTCAAGTTCATGTTTCAATTAGACGCGATCGCGCAGGAAATTATCAGATTAAAGATGAAGATTCTTTAAATGGAATTTATTTGGGAAAACGGAAACAATCTTCCTTTCAATTACGTCATGGCGATCACTTCACCCTTGGCCCTCCCGATGTTGCAGATGTGGTGGAAATAACCTATCATGATCCACCGCCAATCGTCCTCAGAAGTCTCTCTTATTTCTGTTATGGAATGGGAGGAATAGCAGTCATTTTTGGGGTTTTCATTGGGATTGAATGGACAAAGTTTTCTGTACAACCCTTACCGATAGGAGTCCAAGGACCTGTGGTGGTTTATTCCCGTGATGGACAAACGCCATTACCTCCCTTACCCACTAGCACCCATCAAGAATTAAAAGATTTATCGGACTTTTCTCCCTATCTTCCCGATGCAGTCATTGCTTCTGAAGATACCCGCTTTTATTGGCATTTTGGCGTTGACCCGATCGGGATTTTACGAGCAGCTATTATTAATTTTACGGCTTCTGAATTGCGCCAAGGAGCCAGTACAGTTACGCAACAGTTAGCTCGCAGTTTGTATCCAGAATATGTCGGAAGAGAAAACACGATCGAGCGCAAGTTACGAGAAATGATTGTCGCGCTGAAACTAGAGACATTTCATAGCAAAGATCAGTTATTATTAACCTATTTGAATCGGGTCTATTTGGGGGTAGGAAGTTATGGTTTTGAAGATTCCGCACAGTTTTATTTTAATAAGTCCGCCAGCGATTTAAACTTATCAGAAGCGGCCACCTTAGTTGCTATTCTCCCAGGACCCAATGCTTATAATCCTGTGCGCGATTATGAAACTGCTGTCCAACTGCGCGATCGCGTGATTAATCGTATGGCACAATTAGGAATGGTGAGCCAAGAAGAAGCCAAACGCGCTCGTCGCTCTCGCATTGAAGTCAGTCCCAAAGCCAGACAAAACTTTTCCCAAATTCGCGCTCCCTACTTTTATAACTATGTTCTTCAAGAGTTAGAAAACCTCTTAGGATCAGAACTAGCAGCAGAAGGAAACTTTATTGTCAAGACGACCATTGATTTAGATCGACAGGCGATCGCGGAAAGAACCCTTGAAACTCATCTCGACAAGCAGGGGTTAACCTCTGGCTATAATCAAGGATCAATAGTGACACTGGACAGCACAACAGGTGCGATTCTTGCCTTAGTGGGAGGAAAAAGTTACCAAGAAAGCCAGTTTAACCGCGTCACACAAGCGCAACGCCAGCCCGGGTCAACATTTAAAGTGTTTGCTTATGCAGCAGCCTTAGAGCAAGGAATCTCCCCTGATAAAACCTATTCCTGCGCCCCTCTGACATGGCAAGGACAACGATATCGCGGTTGTGAACGCAGCAGTGGTAAGATTAGTTTAGCGCGAGGAATGGCTCAATCGGAGAATGTGGTGGCGCTGCGTATTGCACAGGATGTGGGCTTAAACCGCGTGGTCGCAATGGCGCAACGGTTGGGGATTAACTCTTCTCTTGATCCTGTTCCTGGCTTAATTTTAGGGCAAAATGAAGTTAACGTTTTAGAAATGACAGGCGCTTATGCGGTGTTTGATAACAATGGGATGAAAAATCCACCGCACGCGATCGCACAAATTTTAGACGGAGGAGACTGTGATAATCCAGCGAATTACAACACCTGTCGCGTGATTTATGATTATGGAGAACAAGGTCAACTTGTCCTTTCGCCTCAAATCTCTCAAATTATGACGCAATGGTTACAAGGAGTTGTAAGAGAAGGCACAGGAAGGGCAGCGAGAATCGAGGGAAACGCAGCAGGAAAGACGGGGACGACGAATGACGCAGTTGACCTATGGTTTATTGGCTATCTTCCCAACCAGAATATGACCACAGGGGTTTGGTTAGGAAATGACCAACCCTCTCCGACACAGGGAAGCAGCGCTCAAGCAGCGCAACTGTGGGGAAACTATATGAATAATTAACAATTGGTCATGAGTCATTATACCGTTTTGAAAAAGTAAAGTTACAGTAATTAAGGGTATGGTTCATTAGGGAAAATATCTGCTAAACTACAAGTTCTAGATTAAGCTAGGAATTGTACGATTTCCATGAATATGCTGACCAGAAAACGACCGATCGCAGTGGATTTATTTGCAGGAGTGGGAGGGATGACATTAGGCTTTGAACAAGCAGGGTTTGATGTCCTCGCCTCTGTGGAAATTGACCCCATTCATTGTGCTGCTCATAAGTTTAATTTTCCCTTTTGGTCAGTGATTTGTCAAGATGTTAGAAATATTACTGCTGCTCAAATTAGACAGTCTTCCTTGATTCAAAATCAAGACATTGATGTGGTTTGTGGGGGACCGCCTTGTCAGGGCTTTTCTTTAATTGGCAAGCGGGTTTTAGAAGACGAAAGAAATGCTTTAGTGTTTCATTTTTTGAGACTGGTTTTAGAATTAAACCCGAAATACTTTGTCATGGAAAATGTTGCAGGAATGGCGATTGGGCAATCACAGCAATTATTGCAAGAATTAATCGAACAGTTTCAGACAAATAGCTATCAGGTTCAACTTCCTTATCAAGTTTTAAATGCCGTTAACTTTGGTGTTCCTCAAAATCGCAAGCGGTTATTTTTATTAGGAAGTCGCAGCGATCGCCTTCTGCTAAACTATCCCGACCTTACAACAAAATACCCTAAAAGTAAAGGTAATTTTCCTGATAGTCCAACCGTAAAAGATGCACTGATTGATTTACCCATCATCGAAAACTATCCTGAACTTTTAACCCAAGATACCGTGAAAGCAGAGTTTGGGAAACCTAGTTTTTATGGCAGTCAGTTACGACAAAACGATAGAATAAAAGATGATTACAGCTATCCTAGAACTTATGACTCCAGTCTTTTAACGGCAAGTTTAAGAACCAAACACACTGAAAAATCAATGGCAAGATTTGCCGAAACCCCACCTGGAAAAACTGAACCCATTAGTCGTTTTTATAAACTCGATCCTGATGGTATTTGTAACACTTTAAGAGCAGGAACTCCCAGCAGTCGAGGTGCTTATACTTCTCCTCGTCCCATTCATCCCCATCTTCCCAGATGTATTACAGTTAGAGAAGCAGCAAGATTGCATTCTTACCCAGACTGGTTTCGATTTCATGTGACAAAATGGCATGGTTTTCGACAAATTGGCAACTCTGTTCCGCCATTATTAGCGAAAGCCGTCGCCCAAGAAATTATGAAAGTTTTAGAAATTGAATCGGGAAAAATAGAAGAATGGTTTCCTTTAGGAGAAGAACATTTGCTAAAATTAGAGATGTCAAAAGCTGCTCAACTCTATCAGGTTAGTCCTCATGTCATTCCTCCTAGAATTAGAAAGAATCATCCCCTTTCTAAGAAATAAAATGACATAATTGTCGGGGTTGCATCACCCCTACATACATAAAGAAAATAACCGTTATTGTGAACAAGGTAAACCATACAGAGAAAATAAGGGAGGATAACATTGAATCAATCAACATTATTAGGAAAATCTCTAGAAGAGTTAACCGAGTGGGTACAAAAACAAGGACAACCCGCATATCGTGGGAAACAGCTACACCAGTGGCTATATCAAAAAGGAGCGCGATCGCTGCATGAAATCACAGTATTTCCGAAACATTGGCGGGAAGAATTAGGAGATGAAAATATTGGGCGATCGGCGATCGCCCATCGTAGCATCGCATCAGATCAAACGCGAAAATATCTCCTTCGTCTCCATGATGGGGAAGTCATAGAAACCGTTGGTATTCCCACAGCTAAACGCTTAACCGTGTGTGTCTCTTCCCAAGTGGGATGTCCCATGAAGTGTGATTTTTGCGCTACTGGGAAAGGAGGATTTACCCGCAATCTTAGCACTCATGAAATCGTTGATCAGGTGTTAACCGTTGCGGAAGACTTCCAACAGCGAGTCAGTCATGTAGTCTTTATGGGAATGGGCGAACCTCTGTTAAACTTAAAACCAGTGGTCGCAGCCGTCAAATCTCTAAACAAAGACGTGGGAATTGGACAACGTAACCTGACTGTCTCTAGTGTGGGGATTCCGCAACAGATTCCGAGATTAGCCAAGGAAAAACTACAAATCACCCTTGCGATTAGTCTCCACGCACCCAATCAAACCCTACGGGAACACCTTGTCCCCAGTGGTGGCGGTTATCCTCTCACAGAATTAATTGCTGACTGTCGAGAGTATGTAGAGAAAACACACCGTCGGGTTAGTTTTGAGTATATCTTGTTATCAGGTGTGAATGATACCCCAGACCACGCAGAAGAGTTAGCAAAATTGATACGAGGGTTTCAAACTCATGTTAATCTCATTCCCTACAATCCCATCAGCGAGGTTGATTATCAACGTCCTAACAAAGAACAGATTCAAGCCTTCCAAACCGCGCTAGAAGACGCTAAAATTGCCGTTAGTGTCCGCTACTCTCGCGGGTTAGATGCTGATGCTGCTTGTGGACAATTACGAGCCAATCAGATGCAATGACAACAACAACCACTCCCCCTTGGATAAAGCGCCATGTCCTCTCTTTAGAAACCTTTACCCCCCAAGAATATGAAACCCTCTTAGAAACTGCTGATAGTTTTCGTGAGGTGTTATCGCGTCGCACAAAAAAAGTGCCAGCGCTACAAGGACAAGTGGTAGCAAATCTCTTTTTTGAACCTTCTACCCGCACTCGTAGCAGTTTTGAATTAGCAGCCAAACGCTTGTCCGCAGATACCCTTAATTTTACAGGAAGTGCTTCTTCTCTGACGAAAGGGGAGACAATTTTAGACACCGCAAAAACTTATATGGCGATGGGTGCTAATATTATGGTCATCCGTCATCATCAAGCAGGTGTCCCCCATACCATTGCTGCGGAGATGGATGATTTAGAAAGTAATGTTAGCATTCTCAATGCTGGAGATGGACAACATGAACATCCCTCCCAAGCACTGTTAGATTTGTTTACGCTGTATCAGTTGCTTTCTCCGTCTTCTCCTCATCAGTTTTTAGCAGGGAAAAAGATCGCGATCATTGGGGACATTTTACATTCTCGCGTTGCTCGTTCTAACCTTTACAGTTTAACCGCAATGGGCGCAACGGTTCATCTAGCAGCGCCCCCAACCCTTTTACCCAAAGCATTTCAAGACTTTTTGCCCGATTCTCTTTCGGAGACGCTACCCGATCGCGTTTCCTGTCACTGGGAGATAGAACCCGCCTTAGCTAATGCTGATTTTATCATGACCCTGCGGTTGCAGAAAGAACGCATGAGCGACCATTTATTGCCCAGTTTAAGGGAATATCATCAACGGTTTGGAATTACCCGCGATCGCGTTTTCCTCGCCCAAAATGGCGTAAAAATCCTCCATCCAGGTCCTGTTAATCGGGGGGTTGAAATCAGTTCCGAATTAATGGACGATCCCAACTTGAGTTTGATTTCCCAACAAGTCACCAGTGGGGTTGCGGTGCGGATGGCAATATTATATCTAATTGGCACATCTAATTGTTAATTGCTGAATGATGACTGCTGACAAGTTCTAAAAATTCCTTTTCAAAGCCAACTTGAGCGCGGTTAGTTTTTCCCCCTAAATACAGAGAATTTTCCGTTGCTAACACCCAAATCTGAGAGTGAGACACATAACTCATCATCACTCCTACCATCAGCAAAGCAAAACCAGTGTAAACAATGGGGACACCAGGATCCGCTTTAATTTGTAATCCTGTTGAACCAATTAAGTCTTTTACCTTCAAGGTAATCCCTTCTACTTCAATTCCCATCCCAGACCTTACCACACCTGTTAGTTCTCCTGCCGTATCATAAACTAAAAGAGTCCCTTTCAGGTCGCGAGTCAGCAACGAAACCCCTTCACTAAGGTCTGGTTTAACGGGGACCCACGCTCCCCATAAATTTCCTTCTCCCTCTCGATTTAATTTTGCCATAGGCAGTCGGAAAATGGGACTATTATTGATTTGAACTTTGATTCCTGCGATTCCCCAATCAGTTTGGTAGAAGGTAACACCATCATAACGCAGAGGTTGATTAACATGGATGGTTTTTTGTTTGAGTTCGTTTCCCTCTAAATCAACAATGGATAAATCCGAATAAAACTGATCAATGTTCCCATCTCTCGTGTAATCAATCCAGAAATCATTGACATGAACTTTCCAATCTTGGGGAATTTGAGAAAGTTTCCCCGCTTCAAAAATATTCTTGACTTGGAAGGTTTCTCCTGTCGCGACCATCTCTTGCGCTATAAACCCTGTAAATGCTCCCCAAATCGCGCCCAAAAGAATGATTAACATACTAATATGAACAATGATCGGTCCGATGCGTCCAATGATTCCTTTGCGAGCGTAGAGTTGATTTCCCTCTTGAAAGATTTTATAGTGATGTTTTTCTAATTTAGGAATCACCCCTGCCATAGAAGTGTTGGGAAGTTCGGTGCTTAGAGCTAGTTTTTCAAACTGACTGGGACGTTTATAATATTCCCAACGTCGTGCTGATTTGAGCGTCGGAATTTGGCGGGTGAAGCTACAAGCGGTTAAACTACTTCCAAACCAAACCAGCAAGCTAATAAACCACCATGTTGTATAAACGTGGTCTAAGCCAAGAGCGAGAATCACTTTCCAAGATAAAAATCCGAACAAAGCGGGGTCTTCTGGATAGTTGGTTTGATAGAAAGCAAGACTTTGCCCTTGTTCAATTACTGTACCAGAAATGCTAAACAGCGCGATCGCCAGTAGCAAAATAATCGCTAAACGCAAGTCTGCTAAGAATCTAATCAGCTTTCGCCATCCTTGAAACCCGTAAGATTGAATCGTTTTTAAGTCAGTCATCAAAATCAAGCAAATTGTTTATAATCTCTTAACAATCTCGAAAACAGGGAGAGTTACAGTTGATCTCTCTCCTTTAAAGATAACAATATTTTTCCTTGGATCACTCATCAGTCATTCAGTGACCAGCAAACAAAGAACCAAGATAGTTTGCTACCATGATGGTTGTTAAGTATTTTTTCAGATGGAGTTAAGAACCATGTCTGACCTCGATCGCGGTATCATGAAGTTTAGTGGGGCGGATAAGCCTGTGGTGGTAGCGATTTCTTCTGTTATTATTTTAGGCGCGATCGCCACTTTAATTGTCTGGGCGTTACAAGTGGCTTACGCAATTGAATAATTTTCTGTCGAGAGGATTATTAATCGCCCATCTTAAATTTTAGGGTGGGCTTAATTTTTTTCTTCGCTAAATAAACCAACCCGCTTTATTCTTTTTCATACTGATAGTTAAAAAGTTCAAGATCACGGGAGTAGCGCTCGGCAACCAACTCAATTAACCCTGGTGTATAGTAATCTTGGTAAGGTTGGCGCTCACTTTTTTTCCGATGAGGTAACTCAAAATTAGAGACCCCAAGGCGATCGCAAATAACCTCTAAATCCGTTTTAATTTGCTCAAATTTACCAATAAAATCAACCAAATATTCATTCTTTTCATCCAGAATAAAAACGTGCTGAGAACAGAAATGAGAATCAGCTTCTTCATCAGGAATCGTGACCACCGCTTGCACAAAATCCGCAAATGACATTCCCGCTTCAAATAAACCATAGCGATGAAAGGTAAAATGAACGCCATTGATGAACGTTTTACGAGTATAATCAGGATCATCTTTAATTTTATTCAGATAACAAGACACTAAACGATCCCAAGGATTTCTCACAAAACAAAATTTCCAATAATTTGCGTATTTGTTAGCACTTAAATCTTCCCTCGCCAAACTGGGATGATTATCAAAATATTGATGTACTCCTGAACCTTCAGGAATTTCTAATTTTAATAAATGAGAACAAAATAAGAGCATACTTGAGCTAGCGACTTTCGGAATGGAAATAAATATTGCTTGATATTCTGGTAATTCAATAATCTTTGCTCTGGGGAAAGAACACCTTGAGGAAATTTTGGGTTGAGACTGAATTAGCGTAGTTAGCTTTTTTAGAGATTCATAAAGACCCAACCGTTGCAGCGAACTTTTAGTTAAATTTAAGATAGACATAAGTTTAAAAATCCTCTAAATCCTGATAAAAGTCTCAGAAATTGATTAGAATTATATCTCATTTATACTCAAATGAAGTAGCCAAGCAATAATTCATTTTGATGCAGCCAGAAGATTCTTAACTCAACTTGCCTTTTCCCTTGGGTCTCTGCGACCATCTTCAAGCGCTCACGGTGCGATCGCTGTTCACTTTGATTTCTTGGTTAGCCATAGCAGTCACTTCCTCCCAATTCTAAATCACTTTACAATTAATTGAAGATTGTTCAATTGAGGGATTATCATTCATCATGTCTCATCAAGTGCTTTATGTGGCGATTACCAGTCACGGGTTTGGTCATGCGGTGCGGGCTGTTTCCGTTGCAGCGGCGGCTCAAAAATTGCTCCCTGATTTACGACCTATATTGGTTACTAAAGTTCCTGATTGGTTAATCCGATCATATCTCTCTGGAGAATTTTTACAACGCGATCGCGCCCTCGATGTGGGAGTGGTACAAAGTGACAGCATTCAAATGGATTTAAAGGCAACTCGCCAAGCATTAGAACAAATTAAAGCCAAGGAAGATAAAATTGTTCAAGCAGAGGCTGAATTTATTCAGCAGCAAGGAGCGAGTTTAATGATTGCGGATATTCCCGCTCTCGCTGGGAAAATTGCGAAAACCGCGGGGATTCCTTGTTGGTCAATTAGTAACTTTGGTTGGGATTTTATTTATCGCCATTGGGGAGAAAGTTTCACAGAATTAGCCAACTGGTTTAGTGAGGGTTATGGCGACAGCGATCGCACCTTTCGTCTCCCGATGCACGAACCCATGAACGCTTTCCCCAATATAACCGATGTGGGGTTAACAGGGGGGGTTCCTCAATGGAGTGCTGAGGAAATCCGAGAAACCTTCCACTTAACCAAACCGCAAGAGAGAACAATTTTACTTTCTTTTGGCGGGTTGGGGTTACACAAAATCCCTTATGAAAATTTACAATGTTTTACAGACTGGCAATTTATCACCTTCGATCGGCAAGCGCCCGATCTTCCTAACCTCCTAAAAGTGGCTGATCATCAGTATCGTCCATTGGATTTTATGCCTGTCTCAGGACGAGTGGTTTCTAAACCGGGATATAGTACCTTTTCTGAAGCCTTGCGGGTCGGGATTCCCATTATCTCTTTACGTCGGGATAATTTTGCGGAATCAGCCCTCTTATTGGAAGGAATTGAAAATTACAGCCACCATCAAATTCTTTCTCAATCCTCGTTTTTTGAGGGAAATTGGGACTTTCTCAAAGCATCTCCAAAACCTCCCCGCAGCACCGAGAAACCTCTCAAAGACGGCACAGAAACAATTGCCAGCGCGATCGCGGATTATTTTTTAAGTCTGAAATAGCCCATCACTCAAATAAGAATTATGTCTGATTCTACCCCCGTTTCTGAAGACCTCCCCACCTCTATCACCGAAGTTTTAGCCAAAGCAGAAGAAGACCCAGACAGTTAATTATTCATTATTCATTGATTATGAGCCATTATCAAACCACGATCGCCGTTAAAACAACAGGAAAGTGTCTCCATAAAATCACCTCAAAAGTAGAATCAATCGTGGCGCAATCAGGGGTCGAAAGAGGACTCTGTACAGTATTTATCCGCCACACTTCAGCCAGTTTAATTATCCAAGAAAACGCTGATCCTGATGTTCTAACCGACTTATCTAACTTTTTTAAGAAATTAGTTCCCGAAGACAGCAGTCTCTATGTTCACAACGCAGAAGGAAGCGATGATATGCCAGCACATATTCGATCGGTGCTGACGAAAACCTCAGAACAAATCCCCATAAATCAGGGACAATTAATGTTAGGAACATGGCAAGGAATCTATGTTTGGGAACATCGCGATCGCCCTCAGAATCGAGAAATTATTATTCATATCAGTGGCGAATAACCTTAAAATGCCTCCATGACCATCGATCGCTAAACTAGAAAGAAAGAAGACAGAGCAACGATCGCCCTCCCCCTTATCCCTTACCCCACTAAAAAGCTAATGAGAAACCCAATTGCCTCTTCATATCGCCGTAACCCCATCAGTCGCTATTTCCTCCCCTTAGCTACCAGTTGGATGCTCTTGCAAAGTGTTTTCTTGGCAGACCCGACCTCAGCGCAGACGCAACCAAAATCAATCAGTTATAGTCAATTCCTCGAAAAGATTGATCAAGGAGAAGTCAAAAAAGTCAATATTGATCCGCAGAGCAATATCGCAACTATTGAAATCAGGGGCGGGAATGGGGAAACCGTACAGCGAAACGTAAGACTATTCGATCAAAATAGTGACCTCATCGGGGAATTACGGAAAAATGATATTCCTCTAGATGTTACCAACTCAGACAATAACGCAGAAGCCGTTGGCATTATTGTCAATGGTCTGCTGATTCTGCTCTTAATTGGCGGACTAGCCATTATTATCCGTCGCTCAGCCAAAGCATCAGGACAAGCGATGAGTTTTGGCAAATCCCGCGCTCGTTATCAAGTAGAAGACCAAACTGGGGTCAAATTTGATGATGTCGCTGGAATTGATGAAGCTAAAGAAGAATTGCAAGAAGTGGTAACCTTTCTTAAAGAAACAGAGCGCTTCACCGCAGTTGGGGCAAAAATTCCCAAAGGGGTGTTATTAGTTGGCTCTCCGGGGACCGGAAAAACTCTCCTCGCCAAAGCCGTGTCTGGAGAAGCTGGAGTCCCCTTCTACAGCATTTCAGGCTCAGAATTTGTGGAAATGTTTGTGGGTGTTGGTGCGTCACGGGTGCGCGATTTGTTTAAGAAAGCCAAAGAAAACGCCCCCTGTCTCGTGTTTATTGATGAAATTGATGCTGTGGGACGTAAACGCGGTGCTGGTGTTGGTGGGGGAAATGATGAGCGTGAACAAACCCTTAACCAGTTATTAACGGAAATGGACGGCTTTGAAGGCAATACAGGGGTGATTGTGATTGCTGCAACGAACCGTCCTGATGTCCTCGATCCTGCCTTATTGCGCCCAGGACGCTTCGATCGCCAAGTGATGGTCGATCGACCCAGCTACAAAGGACGTTTAGGAATTTTGGAAGTTCATGCTCGCAATAAAAAATTAGCCCCAGAAGTCTCTTTGGAAGCCATTGCACGGAAAACCCCAGGCTTATCAGGAGCCGATTTAGCTAATCTCCTTAACGAAGCAGCGATTTTAACGGCCCGTCGCTTCAAACCTATGATTACTCCTTTGGAAATTGACGACGCGCTCGATCGCATTACCATCGGCTTAACTCTAAATCCTCTCCTAGACAGCAAGAAAAAACGCCTCGTTGCCTATCATGAAGTGGGACACGCCCTGTTAATGACCCTATTGGAGCATTCCGATCCCCTAGATAAAGTAACCATCATTCCTCGCGCTGGCGGTGTTGGCGGGTTTGCTAAACAAAGTTTTAATGAAGATATGGTCGATAGTGGTTTATACACCCGTGCTTGGATCATCGATCGCATTGCTATTACTTTGGGCGGACGGGCTGCGGAAAAAGAAATCTTTGGCGATGCGGAAGTGACAGCAGGAGCCAGTAATGACCTGAAAGTGGTGTCTAACTTAGCACGGGAAATGGTCACTCGTTACGGAATGTCTGATTTAGGCCCACTGGCTTTGGAAAGTGAAAATGATCAGGTGTTTTTAGGACGGGGAGATGCTAATCGTCAAAATGAATATTCTGAGGAGGTGGCGAAAAAAATTGATCAACAAGTCCGCTCGATCGCTTTGAAATGTTATGCAAAAGCCCGACAAATGATCCGCGAAAACCGAGCTTTAATCGATCATCTGGTGGATGTGCTTCTCTATGAAGAAACCATTGAAGGGGAAGACTTTCGCAAAATTGTTGCTCAATATACCCAACTCCCGAAAAAACCCTTAGTCTCTTCTGGGAAAAAATAAGCTGCGATCGCCCCATTAACTCCTGTCGGGTCGGTATTTATTGCCCACCCGACTCTTTCCAAAACGATCTAGAAGAAGAAAAGACTTGGGGGAAGATTTCCCAATAACTCCAGCGCCACCCCAAAAACTAACCAACTCAAAAAACAAATCCGAGTTAACCTTAACCCCTGCTCAATTTTTTCTTCAGTAATCGGAAAGTCAGGGTTTCCTAATAAAGGCTTTTCCTTGACCACCCCTTGATAAGTATTTTTTCCGCCCAGTTGTACCCCCAAGACCACCGCATAAGCGCATTCACTCCAACCAGCGTTGGGGCTGGGGTCTTTGGTGGCATCTCGTTGACAAATTTGCCAAACTGTGCTTAACTTACCAGCAATCAAGCCAACGGTGATCACCGTCAGCCGACAAGGCAGCCATGTCAAGAAATCTTCAAATTTTGCACTAAACCAACCGATATCGGTAAAAGGCTCTCGTTGATAACCAACCATTGAATCAAGGGTGCTAGCAGCTTTATAGGCGATCGCGAGAGGCCCAGAGCCAATGCTCGGAATCAATAACCCAATGATGGCATAAAATAAAGGGGCGGTTACGCCATCTGTGGTATTTTCAGCCACTGTTTCTAACACGGCCCGTGAAATTTCTGTTGATGATAAATCTTGGGTATCTCTTCCCACATAATAACTCAGTTGAGTGCGAGCCGCTACTATTTCTTGAACCTTTAAAGGGGCTAAAACCGCAACCGCAGCTTGGCGTAAACTTCGACCTGCAAAACAACTGGCTAATAAAATCACTTCTAGGGGAAAACTCAGCAAAGGGGAAACTTTTCTGGTTAAGTGAATCATCACCCAAACTAAGCCACCGCTACCAAAAATCAAAATGAGGCCAAGAAGAATCCCACCCAAACGACGCCAAGTAGAATTTTCGGTGAGACGAATAATCAGATTACTTAACCAAGCAATAATTTTTCCCATTCCTTGTACAGGATGAGGAAGACTCAGGGGATCACCGATTAGATAATCCAGAAAAGCAGCAATTAATAAAACGATCGCGCCATCATCAATCATTTTTAAACAACAAAATTAGTTTCTTCTCCTTGTGCTGCTTGCCAACTTCGGGCATCATAATATAAATCAGCAAGACTAATGCTGTATAGGGCTTCTTTTAACTTTTGATGCAGTTGTCGCCATAAACCATAAGTGACCCAATCTTCTGCTTGTTCAGCATCAGGATGATAACGAGGTAAGGGGTCAAAGGTTTCTCCCACCGCTTCTAAAATTTGCCCTAACAAAATCTCTCGCGGTTCTCGCGCCAGTTGATATCCTCCTTGCGCTCCTCGCACTGATTTTACTAAACCTGCTTTGCGTAAAGCAATTAGTAATTTTTCGAGGTATGCTGGGGGCAATCCTTGACGTGAGGCGATCGCATTTACAGAAGTGGGACTAAAACGCGATTGTAAACTTAAATCCAGAAGAGCCTTAACGCTATAGTGTCCACGAGTCGTCAATTTCATTTTTGTCAAGTTGATAAGAATGACCTTAACTGAATCCAGAGCTTTGAGTTGAAACCTCTCTTGATTTCTTAGGTAAATAGTATTACTGTATCATTAATTCATTACATTGGCGGGAACAAGCGCGATCGAGTATCTTTCCCTTTGACTCAATTCTTCCCCTGCCATGATCCGTCTCAATTGCTGATAGCCACTGCTTGGGAGTCAATTGCTTACTAAAAGTAAAACTGTTATCAATGTTACTTAAGGGATTGGCTAAAGATCAAGGGGAAAATGCTAAAAGTTTTCCCAAACAATTCCTAACTATTGATTTCTCCAAAATAATGTAATATAGTTTTGAGAAGCTGAGGAACTAAGAGTTAATGATTTGATTGCGCTTAGTGCCAAAAAACAGCTACAGTAGAAATGTGAAAACTAATGAATTAAGAGTTCCAGTTGATGGCACAAAAACAAGGAAATCCCTTAACTGGTGAGGCTTTACTCCAAAAAGTTAAAGATTTGGGTAATCTCAGTAGGGAAGAAAAAGCCAAGGCTTGTGGTTACTACACCGAAACAAAAAACGGTGTCCAACGAGTCAATATGATGAAATTTCTGAATGCTCTCATGGATGCAGAAGGAATTCGCTTAGATAGCAATGGAAATGGGCGTGGACGCGGAGGACGTTCAGCAAGTTATAAAATTAGTGTACAGTCTAATGGCAATTTGTTGATTGGCGCTGCTTACACTAAAAAAATGGGCTTAAAGCCTGGGGATGAATTTGAAATCACCCTTGGGCGTAAGCATATTCATCTCAAACAAGTCAGTGGCTTTAATGACGATGAAGACGACTTTGAAGAGGACGAAAATTAATTAATATAAATTGTCCCCTTCTCACTTGCCAACTTCCTCCCTAGCAAGTTAAAATTGAAACCAAGTCAAGTAAAAGTAAAGCGGAAGGTTAACGCCCAACGGATTAATGGTTGCTTGATACAGTCGTTAGAGACTCGATTCTAAGAATCTCCCGCTATACCGAAGGTTAGTGGAGAGATGATCAGCATACTATGCAGATTTGATGTGAGAGCGTCAACCGAGCAAGTGCTGCGACGTTGGTGACTGCCGATACAGTTTTTTGATCTACAAACAAGACCTAAACGGGAACCAACCCCTCTTGTGGCAGTAAACCGAACTTGTATTCGGAAACTTCAAGCAAGATGTCGGTACCCACCTCATCAGCAGGAGGTCATAAACTGAGGTAAAACGGCGTTGCGGTACTAAAAAAATTCCCCCCTTAGTTGGGGGTTTTTTAAGGTTGGGAGTTTTGGGCGATCGCGCGATCATAGTTAACTAAAACATAGCTAAATTGTAAAGTGGAAATCGCCCACCATCGCTAAGTTTCTGAGCTACTAAGAATACAGTGTGCCGACATATTCCGCGTAGCCATTATACAGCAGAGTTTCCTTAATCTCCCAAGATAAATCAGGGCCTTCGCTAATGAACTTTTCCGTTGCTTGTGACCAACGAGGATGGGGAATCTCTGGGTTCACATTAGCGATAAACCCATATTCATTGGGAACTAACCTATTCCAATAGGTTGCGGGTTGTTCAGACAGAAATTCGATTTTAACGATCGATTTTCCCCCCTTAAAGCCATATTTCCAAGGTAACACCGCCCTGATTGGTGCGCCATGTTGTTTCGGTAATTCTTCCCCATAAATCCCGATCGCGAAAAAGGCTAATTCATTCGCCATTTCTTCAATGCGTAATCCTTCTGTATAGGGCCAAGGAAGCGCCCCAAAATGCAATTGAGGACCCGGAGTCACCTCTTGATCATAAAAGGAGGTAAAGCGCACAAATTTGGCTTGAGAAGTGGGTTCAACGGCTTTCATTAACTCTTTCATGGGAAATCCCACCCAAGGTAGCACCATTGACCAGGCTTCTACGCAGCGAAAGCGATAGATTCTTTCTTCAATGGGAAAGCGTTTTTTAATCTCATCTAAATCAAAAGTTTGAGGATTTTTCACGAATCCTGTCACTTCTACTTTCCAGTCTTCTGTCGGGAGATTCTGCGCTTTTAGCCAGATAGATTTATTTCCGCCAAACTCATAAAAATTGTTGTAGCTTCCTGCTAGAATTTCATCAGTGACAGGGCGATCGACCGCAGAAAATGTAGGATTTGTCCTCAGTGGAGAAATCTTCGGTTGTTTGAGGCTTTGGGTTAACGCTTTCTTCGATTCTGAAGATTGACAGCCACTGAGGGAAAGGGTTGTCGCGCCAATACTTGCACCAATCAGACCTTTTAGAAAATGACGGCGATTAAAATAGATTCGTTCTGGGGTGATTGGAGAACGTTCATTTTGCCAGGGTTTGGGGTTACGGATGATCATTTATTGGTTATTGGTTATTCGTTCATTGTCCCCCCCTTAATAAGCCGGAGCAAAGCGTGAGGAGGTTAGGGGGGATCAGGATAGCAGTTGATAATCGTTAACAATGAACAATGAACCAATTATTCATTATTCATTTTCTTACTGGTTGTTGTTTTCTTCTTCGTCGTTTTGCTAGAAGTAGAACTGGTTTTACTTTTACTTTTACTTTTTTCTGCTAAAAGTTCGATCGCCCGTTCTAAAGTCATATTATCAGGGGATTCCCCTTCAGGAAGACCGACATTCTTCCGACCATGATTAACATAAGGTCCGTGGAGACCCTTGTATAGTTTGATCGGCTTGTCGTTATCAGGATGATTTCCCAGTTCTTTGAGTAATTCCTTTTGACTTCCCCGACGACCTTTTTTCGGCTGAGAAAGAAGTTCTAAAGCGCGATCGAGTCCAATTGTTAAGATATCATCTTCTTTTTTCAAAGACCGATAGTCTTTCCCCTCTTTTCCCTGATCATGCACCACGTAGGGGCCATAGGGACCGATCGCTGCTTTAATCGGCGCACCTGTTGCGGGATGTTCTCCTAGCAGACGGGGAAGGGAAAGCAAGTTCACCGCCATCTCAAGGGTGACATCTTCGGGTTTTGTTCCTTTGGGAATTGAACAGCGTTTTGGCTTTTTCTTCCCTTCTGTTTCTTCTCCCAACTCCACATAGGGCCCATACTTGCCAATTTTAATAAAGATGGGGTCTTCTGTTTCAGGGTGTGTTCCCACCACATCGGGGCCCTCTGTTTTTTGGCGCAGTAAAACTTCTACTTGTTCAGGGTTGAGATCCGCTGGGGTTAAATCTTGGGGAATAGAAGCCTTAACCACTCCCTCTTCACTTTCATGTTCAAGGTAGGGGCCAAAATAGCCAATCTTAATTTTGGGTTCAATATTGTCTAGGTTAACGGCTTTCGCGGTATCAGGGTCGATCTCACTTTCCTTCTCTTCCACAAGGGTATGTAAGCCTTTCTCTCCAGAGTAGAATTCTTCTAAATAAGGGGTTGAGTGTGCTTCGCCAGTGGCAATGTGATCAAGAGTTTCTTCCATCCGTGCGGTGAAGTGAGGATCGACCAATTCGCCAAAGTATTGTTCTAGTAAGCTAGTGACTGCAAACGCTGTAAACGTTGGTGTGAGGGCATTTCCGCGCATTTGTACATAACCGCGATCGATGATTGTACTAATAATACTGGCATAAGTGCTGGGTCGCCCAATTCCTTCACTTTCTAAAGTCTTCACCAGCGAGGCTTCTGTATATCTGGCGGGGGGTTGAGTTTCATGACCAAGAGACTCTAGGGTTTTACAGTCGGGATGGTCGCCTTCTTTTAAGTTGGGGAGGATGACCTCTTGGTTTTCCAATGCTGCTTCAGGATCATCTGATCCTTCCACATAAGCGCGGAAAAAGCCAGGAAAATCAATGCGTTTTCCGCTCGATCGAAACTCCGCATCTTCTACCATAAAGTGAACGCTAATCTGAGTTAATTGTGCATTCGCCATCTGACAAGCAACCGTCCGCTTCCATATCAAGTCATAGAGGGCAAATTCTCGCCCTTGTAGCCCTGTTTCTTGGGGAGAGCTAAAACTTTCCCCCGCAGGACGAATTGCTTCGTGTGCTTCCTGTGCGCCCTTGCTTTTGGTGCTATATTGACGAGGTTTGGGCGAGAGATATTCTTTTCCATATTTCTCTGTCACACAGTTTCTAGCTGCAGTAATCGCTTGTTGGGATAGATGAACGGAGTCCGTCCGCATATAGGTAATATAGCCATTTTCATAGAGGCTTTGGGCGGTTCTCATCGTATCCCGTGCGGAGATTTTCAGTTTACGGTTAGACTCCTGTTGTAACGTGGAAGTGGTAAATGGGGGAGAGGGTTTACGGGTAGTGGGCCGTTCTTCAACTTGGCTAACAGTCCATTGTTTATCAATTAAGCGCTCTTTTAAAGCATTTGCATCCGCTTCGTTGAGTAAAACCACATCGCGCCCTTGGGCAATTTTCCCCGTTTTCGGGTCAAAATCGCTCCCGGTGGCGAGTTTTTTCCCACCAAGCATCGCCAGTTTAGCCTCAAACTCACTTTTCTCTTTTTCTAAAGTAGCTTTTAAATCCCAATAACTCCCACTTTTGAAGGCGCGACGTTCTCTTTCCTTTTCCACAATCAAGCGTACCGCAACGGACTGGACTCGTCCTGCAGAGAGTCCCCTAGCGACTTTTTTCCACAAAAGCGGAGAAAGGGTATAACCATAGAGGCGGTCTAAGATGCGTCGGGTTTCTTGGGCTTGTACCAAGTCATCATCGACATCGCGACAGTGTTTCAGGGCTTCTTGGATGGCTTCGCGGGTGATTTCGTGGAATACCATGCGTTTAGTGGGAACTTTCGGGTTGAGAAGTTCTTTCAAATGCCAGGAAATGCTTTCTCCTTCTCGGTCTTCGTCTGTGGCGAGAATGAGTTCATCGGCTTCTTTGAGTGCGGCTTTGAGTTCTCTAACGACTTTTTTCTTATCGGTAGGGACAACATAAATAGGTTTAAATCCTTCTTCCACATTAACCCCTAACCGCGCCCAGCTTTCGCCTTTGAGGTTGGCGGGGACTTCTTTAGCGGAGGAAGGTAAGTCCCGCACGTGACCCATCGAGGCTTCAACCCGATAGTCTTTGGGGAGGTATTTGCGAATGGTGCGGGCTTTGGTGGGTGATTCAACGATGACAAGTGTGGACATTGTAGTTGATGAAGGATAATTTATCTACTCACTGTTAATTTTGGGTTTGGCTTTGCTCTACCCAACCTATCTTCTAGTCATAGCATTTTCAAAAGCATAAGTGACATTTTATAGGGTTTGCCTTGCCCACCCTACTAACTTCTTCTAGTAATATCAGATCAGATTTAGAATTGCACAGTCTCGATTATCAGTGACCAGAAACCAAGCCAACAGTCGATCGCGCGTTCTCATTTTTCTCTGGTCAAAGTCTGCGTATCCCACCTGTGATCGATCTAAAATTTGTGATTTCAACGTTGGTAGAGACGTTCCATGAAATGTCTCTACATCACACATTGGGGAAAGGGAGGGTTCTAAATTATTGATTATTCATTGTTTTTGACCACACTCGCGTCGGAAGTCCCCAAATGTAGATAAACCCTTCTGCTGCTTTATGATCAAACTCGTCTTCTGATCCATAAGTAGCTAAGTCCTCCGCATAAAGGGAGTATTTCGACTGACGACCGACCACGATCGCGTTTCCTTTCAGTAATTTTAAGCGTACCGTTCCTGTGACACGAGCTTGGGTTTGTTGGATAAAGGCATCGAGCGCCTGTTTAAGGGGACTATACCACAATCCCTGATAAATCAGTTGACTATAAGTGTCTTCAATTCCTCGTTTATATTGGGTGACATCTGCTGTGAGCGTCAGGCTTTCTAAGTCGCGATGCGCCATAATCAAAGCAAGGAGGGCGGGTGCTTCATAGATTTCTCTGGATTTAATCCCAACTACGCGGTTTTCCATCATATCAATGCGACCAAAGCCATGCTCACCCACTTTCTGATTGAGGGTTTTAATGAGGGTAACAGAGTCATAACTCACGCCATTGAGACTCACAGGAAGCCCTTTTTCAAAGCCGATGTCGATGTATTCTGGCTCATCAGGGGTTTGCGTGATCGCGCGGGTCATGGAAAACACTTCTTCTGCGGGTTCAACCATTGGGTCTTCTAGTGTCCCTGCTTCAATGCTGCGTCCAAGAAGATTCTGATCGATACTGTAAGGAGAGGATTTCTTCACGGGTGCGGGGAGTCCAAACTTTTCCCCGTATGTAATGGCTGCTTCGCGACTCATTCCCCATTCTCGGGCAGGCGCAAGGATTTTCAAGTCTGGATTTAAAGCAGCGATCGAGACATCAAAGCGCACCTGATCATTTCCTTTTCCTGTACAGCCATGCGCCACCGCATCAGCGCCGTATGTAATGGCTGCTTCCACTAACATTTGAGCGATTAAAGGACGGGCCAACGCAGTGGAAAGGGGATATCTGTTTTCGTAGAGGGCGTTGGCTTGTATTGCAGGAAACGCAAACTCCGTGACAAAGCGATCGACTGCATTTTCCACTAAAGAAATAGAAGCGCCTGCGGTGATGGCTTTGGCTTTAATCGGTTCTAAATCTTCTCCTTGTCCGAGATCAGCAGCAAGGGTAATCACTTCTTTAACGCCCCATTCGGCTTTTAGATAAGGAATACAGACCGAGGTATCCACACCTCCAGAATAGGCTAAAACGACTTTATTGGCACGACTCATCTTGATTTTTGATAAAAAGGACTAATTGGTCATTTTATCGGAAACGATCGAGCCTTTGCTATTTCAAAATTAAGTTAAGGGGAAACCGCGCTGAGATGAATTGCTGGGTCTTGGGCTACCCACCCTTGGGCTGTTTGATAGCGCACTTCAAAATGTAAATGAGGCTCACTAATATCAGGTTCTCCAGTCGTGCCTACAGTGCCGATCGCGTCTCCTGCTTGAACCATTTGATTGGGTTCAACCGTTACTGTTGCTAGATGACGATAGCGGGTTTGAGTTCCCCGAGCATGATTAATAATAATAAAATTCCCATAAATCGGATGCTGTCCCACAAACGTCACTTGTCCTGTTTCGGTTGCTAACACCGATGTTCCCACTTCTGCAATGAGATCAATGCCACTGTGTAAGCGACGTTGATTCCGATCAGAAATCCGATACCAACCATAAGCCAGTCCAATTTCTCCAGTTTCAGGGAGAGGATAGTGGCTGAGTCCCGAATAAGTATAAACTGCATCAGGGTCTTCTCCTTGCCAAGCCACCCCTGGCAAAAAGACCACATTGGGTTGAGAAGTACAGCCATTAAGTTCAAACAGAACATCCGCACGCACCCCATAAGCAGCTTCTAAATCTTGCCAAGTGGTATCAGGTGGGACTTCAATACGAACCCCATTAAACGGCGGAATTAGGATTTCTGTCCCGACAGGAACACTCTCTTGTTGCAAAATAGGATTGAGGCGGATCAGGGTTTCTGGGAGTAAGTTATACTGTTGGGCAATGCTTTCGATGGTTTCTCCAGAGGAGATTTGATGGCGATCGAGCCGTTGGAGAATGGGATCGGGACAAGTGTTCTCGTCAGTGATAAATTGAGCGAATGTAGCGTTTTGGAAAAACACACCTGCTGAGACTAAAATCGCTAAAGGAAAAAGTTTATTCATCGCAAGGTCTGATGATTGGTAGCAAAACCTGTTAATGCCCCTTAAATTTTAACCCTTTGCTTGTGCGGCTTTCCATCATTGGGAATTACTATATGACAAAATAACTTAGAGCATACCCAGAATTAATTTTAAGGAAAAACCAACTATGCGAATGTCTCAAATGCTTTTGGTAACGCTACGGGAAACCCCCGCAGAAGCAGAAATTCCGAGTCATCAACTCCTTCTTCGTGCGGGTTATATTCGTCGCATCGGAAGCGGACTCTACGGCTATCTTCCCCTGATGTGGCGGGTGTTGAACAAAATTTCTCAAATTGTCCGCGAAGAAATGAACGCAGCAGGGGCTCAGGAATGTTTGCTTCCCCAACTCCAACCTTCTGAATTATGGCAGGAGTCGGGACGTTGGGAAACCTACACCAAAGCAGAGGGGATTATGTTTTCCTTGATTGATCGCCAAGAAAGACAGTTAGGGTTGGGTCCGACTCATGAAGAAGTCATCACAGCGATCGCACGGGATACCATTCGATCGTATCGTCAACTGCCCCAAAATTTATATCAAATTCAAACGAAATTCCGCGATGAAATTCGTCCCCGTTTTGGCTTGATGCGCGGTCGTGAGTTTATTATGAAGGATGCTTACTCTTTTAATGCTGATGCTGAGAGTCTCAAAGAAAGTTATCATGCAATGGGAGAAGCCTACGCCAAGATTTTCGCTCGCTGTGGCTTGAGTTTTACCGCAGTAGAAGCTGATTCTGGTGCGATCGGGGGATCGGCTTCTCAAGAGTTTATGGTACTGGCTGAGGCAGGAGAAGATGAAGTCCTCTACACTGAAGATGGCAAATATGCAGCGAATTTAGAAAAAGCGGTTTCGATTCCCCCTGATGCCGAATTATCTCCTTTTTCCAGCTATGAGAAGCGACATACGCCCAATACCGCCACTATTGGAACGGTTTGCGACTTTTTAGGCTGTTCTCCGACCACAGTGGTTAAAAATGTCCTCTATGAAGCGATTTATGATAATGGGAAAATGCTGCTGGTTTTGGTCAGTATCCGAGGCGATCAAGATGTTAATGAGGTCAAGTTGAATAATTTCCTCGCGGGAAAAGCGCCAGACTACGGCGCACAAACCCTCATTGCTTTGAATGTTCCTGATGTGGAAGCCCAGAAAAAATGGACGACAAAACCGTTACCATTGGGCTATATTGCCCCTGATTTAAGCGATGATTATATTGACAAGAGAAAAGACGTTGAACCGAAATTCCTGCGCTTAGTGGATGAAACTGCCGTTAATCTGACAAACTTTATTACAGGAGCGAATGAAACAGGTTATCACGTGGTTGGTGCGAACTGGGGCGCACAGTTTACCTTACCAGAGATTGTGGTTGATGTGCGAGAAGCCCAAGCTGGCGATCGCGCCCTTCATGATCAAACCCAATTCCTGAGCAGTGCGCGGGGAATTGAAGTCGGACATATTTTCCAATTGGGAACGAAATATTCCACCGCCATGAATGCCACTTACACCAACGAACAAGGGGAAGAAAAGCCCTTTTATATGGGTTGTTATGGCATTGGTGTTTCTCGTTTAGCTCAATCTGCTGTGGAACAATCTCATGATAAAAATGGGATTATTTGGCCGATCGCGATCGCGCCTTATCAAGTAGTGATTACAGTTCCCAATATTACCGACAGCCAACAAAGACAAGTGGCCGAAAATCTCTATGAAGGTTTACTCAGTTTAGGTCTTGATGTCTTATTAGACGATCGCGATGAACGGGCTGGAGTAAAATTTAAAGACGCTGATTTAATTGGCATTCCCTATCGCATTGTCACAGGGCGATCCTTAAAAGAAGGGAAAGTAGAAATTGTTAAACGGGTCGATCAATCTTCTGAAGACATTTCCCTGACTGAAGTTGTTACTACCTTCCGACAATGGCTCAGTAACAATTAATCTAATATTATTAATTATCCATTGATTATGGAACCGCCTGTCGAACGCATTCGCCTCTCAAAAACAGCACGAGAACAACTCATTAAACTCAAACGTTACACCAAAATCGAACAGTGGAACATTCTTTGTCGCTGGGGGTTTTGTCGGTCTCTGGCTGAACCCACAAAGCCTTCTCCTGTTCCCATTCCCTCTGATAGCAACCTTGAACTAACTTGGCGGGTGTTTGGGGGGGAAGTCTCCGATGTGTTAGTTTTAGCCCTCAAACAACGGTGTTATGAAGATGGTTTAGGCTGCGATCGCGAAACCCTTGCCCAACAATTTCGCTTACATTTACATCGCGGAATTAGTTATTTAGCAGGGGATCAAAATTTGAGAAGCATTGAAGGTTTATGCGAAAATGTTGTCGATCGCCGAAAAAGGTAGGGTGGAAAATGCCCACCATTTCTGCAACCAATCAGAATTTCTACTTAATCAGACCAATCTTCATAGTTACGACTTCTTATGTGACGTTGAACTAACTACTTCAATCCCTCTCCTCATCTGCGAGGAAAGGGGTTGAAACTTTTGGCAACTGTTTTAGGTGGCTGCTGTTTCTTCTACGGGAAGAATGCTCACTTTACGGCGGCTTCTCCCATAGCGATCGAACTTAACCACCCCATCAATCAAGGCGAATAAAGTGTCATCACTTCCACGACCAACATTTAAGCCAGGATGGATTTTTGTACCACGCTGACGGATTAAAATATTGCCAGCGCGAACCACTTGTCCGCCATAACGTTTTACGCCTAAGCGCTTTGAATTAGAATCCCGTCCGTTACGGGTGCTTCCTGTTCCTTTCTTATGAGCCATTGTTACTGGTTCCCTTGGTTAATTGTTTCTACATTCTATTATGGAAAATGGTAGCCTCAATATTTCCCGACCGATAGGCTTCAATTAATCCTGTCGGTTAATTGGGAATACCTGCTTCAGTAGCATAGATGAGGTTATCTACCACGGAAGCCTTTCCTTGATCAAGATAAGATTGAGGAGTTTTTTGATCCAAGTCTGGATGAGGTGTGTTTAGCCACTCCTCGACTTTTTCTTGCGATCCATTAAACATCTCTTTCAACGGAAGTAATGGTTGGGTTGACTTCACTTTCTGGAGTTTCTGAATCTTCTCTCGCTGCGATCACCGAACCATTGACACTAATGGAATCAATCATCACACGGGTTAATTCTTGACGGTGTCCTCGTTTTTTCCGATATTTTTTCTTCGGCTTCATTTTGTAAACAAGCACTTTGCGTCCCCGCAAATGACTCATCACTGTTCCTTCAACGATCGCCCCTTCAATGTAGGGTTGACCGACGGTAACTTCTCCGTCATGGTTGATTAATAATACTTTGTCGAAGGTGTAGTTTCCTTCTTCATCTACGTGCAGACGATTCAAGTCGTAAAATGAACCAGGTTCAACTTTGACTTGAGTTCCGCTTGCTTCTACAATTGCGTAACTCATGGTTATTCCTCAAAAAATGCCGTACAGGTAGCGATCGCGCCGCTTTTTGCAATGTCTTACCTGATCCGAGCAGGAGACACAATATTCCATTATACCTCGATTTCAGAACTAGCGCAACCCTCCAAACACAGCAACATTGTAGTATTTCCAAATAATGGCAGTTCGAGAAAAGCCCGCACTTTCTAACATAGCGAGTTGTGTGTCAATGGTTGCTAGTTGATCTTGGCTAGAATAACCTTGAGTGTCACTTTTCCCCACTTTACTTCGCACTGTCTCTAAATCTAACCCTTGTTTCGCTGCCCAACGTTCACGGGATTGTTGATAAATTTCAGATAATTCCGAAAACTCTGGAAGCAATGGATCAGCATTCCAAAATCTGCCGTTTGGCTTCAGAGAAGACGCGATTTTTTCATAGAGTTTTCCTTTCATTTCATCGGTGAGATGATGAATCGCAAGAGAGGAAATAACTGCATCAAAATTGTCACCAATATCGGTGTTGGGTTCATTATTAGCCCATGCGCCAAAGTCCAGTTGAATTGTTTTTAAACGATCGCGCTCTTTGCTTAGTTTATCCCCAATAAATTCAATCATGCGCGGCGAGTAATCCACTGCTACTAACTGCGCTTTCGGACATTGTTCTAAAACTTTTGCTGTTAGTTCTCCTGTACCACAACCTAATTCTAAGATGGATTGAGTGTTAGGAGGAAGACACAGCGCGATCGCGTCTAACATTTCATCATAATAAGGCAAAAGTTGCCGAATATTGCTATCAAATTCTTTCGTTTCTGCAAATACTTCACCCGGATAAATCATTACACTTATTCTCCTATATTTCCGTAAACTTGATTGAGTGATTCTTGATCAGTATAAGATGACTCATGGACAAAATAATCAACCACGATTGTTTTCTCTAGTTCGATTCTGCTTTAATATAATCTAGAGCAGTGGCTAAGATAGTATTTTTGTCAATTTTTTCTGCAATTTCAGTTTCTGTATATTGTCCTGAAAAGGCTTCTAAAGCGGCTTTTTTGATCGCAGTATCAAAGGCATCTGCTAAAGTTTCTTTTAATTCGGCAACGCTTGCATAATAGCCCCCAGATTTGCGACGTTTATTCACCCGTCGGATTTCTTTGGTTGCATTGTAAATGGAAAAATCCCAAGAACGAGTCGTGCGTTGCTCTGCTGCTTGTTTAATCAGATGCAGAAGGAGAATGACAGCATAGCTATAAATTTTATTCAGTTTGTCTTCTTTAGACATCTCCTCCATTTCTGCAATTAATTCTAGGGCTTGATCATAGTTTTGTTCTTGAATATATTGGCGCAGGGTAAGTAGTTCTTCCATACTTTCATTCTCCGTTTAGTTTTGAGAGATTTCAATATCTACAACTGTTTAATTTGCCAAGACTGATCCTCTGCTAATTGTAAAACAATTTGATGATACTTTTGTAAGGTCGGACGATGTCCAACACTCACATAAGTTACCGCAATGGTTTGTAACTTCTCATAGAGAGATTCTTCATTTTCTACATCTAAGGCGCTGGTTGCTTCATCTAATACCACATAACGGGGTTTATTGATTAGAATACGAGCAAAGGCAACTCTTTGCTGTTCTCCTAAAGATAGAACATCTCCCCAATTCATTTCTACACTTAAATTGCCAAACCGTTCAATTAAATGGGGAAGATTCACCTGATTTAAAATGTTCGCTAATTCTTCATCCGTGAGATTGCTTTCAGTTTGAGGATAAATCAATTCTTCTCGCAAACTGCCTAAAATCATGTAAGGACGTTGGGGTAAAAAGAGAATTTCGGATAAAGGAGGACGACTAATTTTCCCACTTCCTGATTCCCATAAGCCCGCAATAGCACGCAAGAGAGAACTTTTCCCACAACCACTCGCACCCATAATTAGTAATCCTCCATTTTGAGGAACTTCAACTGTTAAATTTTGGATTAAAGTTCGCTGATGGTTAGGCGTTTGTAAGGTTAAATTTTCCGCTACAATCTGTTCTTGATTCACCATCTTTATGGTAGAGCCATTTTTGTTTTCTTTTGCTTCTTTCTCTTCTGAAGTGAGATTAATATAGTCAGCAAAACTATAAATCCGATTAATTCCAGCACCAAATTCTGTTAAGGATTGAAAACGACTAACAACTAGGTTAAGAGAGAAAAAGATTTGTAAAAAAGCCCCTTGTGCTTCGGTCACTTTCCCGACTTCTAATTCTCCTGAAAAGACTCTTGGTGCTAGAATTAGAAAAGGGACAGCATAGGTAAGCAACTGATAACTGTTCGTAAAAGACATTAAGCCTAAATCTTGCCATAATATCAAGCGTTTAAAGTTGCTAAACGCTTCATTAAAGCGATATTTCACTTGATTTTCTTCTTGGTCTTCTCCTTGGTAAAAGGCAATGGATTCCGCATTTTCTCGAATCCGAACTAACCCAAAACGGAAGTTAGCTTCTCGCTTTAATTGTTCAAAGTTAAGACGAACTAATGCTTTTCCAAAAATACCAACTGTCATCAATGTTCCCACGATCGCGTAAATGAAAAGAAAGACGACCAGCGGAAACGAAATTATCCACAGTTGACCGCTAAATCCGATGATTTGGAATAGGGAAGAAAGGGTAACTAAGAGAAAGGTTAGGGAGTCTTGAGTAAACGATCGCACATCTTGAGAAATCCGTTGATCAGGATTATCAATCTCACTATAGGAGGTTAATTTATAGTAAGCGCGATCGAGAAAATAATTATCAAGAAAACGTTCAGTTAACCATCGCCGCCAAAATAATCCTAACAGATCAATTAAATAATTCGCACCAGCAAACAAAGGAATATAAGCAAGAATGACACCAAAATAAATCAGTAATCCACTCCAAAATTCCTCCTCACTCATTTGAGAAAGCGCGGTAATTAGACTTCCTCGTTGTTGATTGAGAATAACGCTTAAAACAGTATAAGTAACTAACATGAGGGTAATAACAAATAATAGCCCTCTTGCTTTCCATTTTTCCTCACCCAACCAATACAGTTGCGCGATCGACCAAAATCGTTTGATTAACGTAAAATCAATTCGTTTTTGCATTTAATTAGTTTTGTTATTAGTTTTGTTATTAGTTATTTGTTATTAGTTATTTGTTAACTCACTCCTCACT
>CAYXDG010000002.1:0-58548 GCA_964463655.1 uncultured Dactylococcopsis sp. | reverse complement strand
ATTAGTTTTGTTATTAGTTATTTGTTATTAGTTATTTGTTAACTCACTCCTCACTGGTTACTGTTCAAACGACGTTCCCAGTCTTCATCAATTTTATCGCTACGAGTTGCCTCTTGATCGATTAAATCCTCTTCTGTAGAGTAAGCGATTTCTTCTTCACTTAATACAGTATTTGAAGCAAATTTTTGAGCCGTTTCTAGTTTAGCTTCTAAACCTCGATCGGGGCTAACTAAAATCTGAGCATATTGGGAACGGGTTTCATTGCGAGAGGTAATTTTTTGATTCTTTTGTTGTATCCAGAAATACCGAATTAAGGGCGTGATTAGATATGCGATCGCATAGAGTAGAATTATACCATAAATTCCATTAACAAAAGCAACTAATCCGCCCCATTGTGCAGCCACTTCTCCAGACAATAATGACCCCAACATTAGAGCTAAAATTAAATTCGCCCCACCTAAACCAATGGCGATCATTTTCTGAGTGCTGGTTGCTTTAGTAAAGTGCCATTTTCTTTCTTTGAGATAAGACTCCACAGATTGTTTTTGGGTTTCCGTTGCGGTTACTTGTAACTCGGGAAAATAGTAGATAATGTTTCCGTCTTCAGTGACTTCTGGGATGCCATTAAATCGGGTTAAAACGGATAACATATAGTTTTCATCTTCCCAACTTTTTTGATCAATGTTATCTAGATAAGGAGCAATTTGTTCACCCACAACTGCACCGCCATGATTACGAATTACTGCGCCAATTTCTTGCCAACGTCTTTCCTCTAACTTACCATTGGGGTTGCCATCCCCAAACAAGAAAGAAAATATCGCTTCTAAAAAACTCAATTCACTTTTTTGACGAGGATTGCGTCTAGAAATACGTTCCTCGTCTTCATATTCATAATATCTAGGGGAGAAAAACCAGAATAAATCTGGACCAAACCAAAACGGGAAAAAGCCGAAGGAAAAACCTCCCCCTCCTCCCTGATCAGAATCTCCTTCATCGGAATTCATTTGAGCGCCAATTATAATCACAGAAATTGTAACGACGATTAAAATAATCGAAGCAATTAAAATAATTCCAAACGAAATCCGAAACAGATAAAATAGAGTTCCAGAAATTTTATCCCACCATTCTTTGAGACGTAAACGGAGGTATTTATTGCGGAGAATGGTGCGGAAGTTTTCTGGGAAAAGATAAGTAATATCTCCCGTTTCACTGACTTGTAAATGTCCACCCGCATCTGCTGCGAGTGAGACTAACCCTTTTTGGGTTTCTGCTAATTTTAAGCCAGTTTCCGCAGCCACATCACCGATGGTAACGCGATAGTTTAGTTTTTCAACTGAGTTTGTAATGAGAGGATTTGGAGTCATAACTAATACGATACAATTGACAATTGATCATTGACAATTAAAAAGATTCTATCTCAATCCTAATCTATCATTCTCAAATCATACTAACCTCTATACAACTGCTGATTCAGTATTAATTGTTCACCCATTGAGAGAAGTCTTGCTGAAACTGGTCTAGAGTCAATAGCTGCATCCGTTGATCTTCTTTTGCAAGAGAACGCGATCGCGCTGTATTATAACCCCATGTCGCTAAAAATAAGCGGACTGTTTCTAAGTCGGGGGAATCAGCAACACTGAGGAGAGTTTGTAATCGATCTTCGACAAACCAGACAGCAGGAGAATCTTGATCGCTTAATAATCTGCTGAGAGTTTTATGTTTTGGCTGTTTCGCTTCTTTTCCAATGATCTGATCCTTGGGAAAATCAATTCCCTGTTTTTCTAATAGTGTCTTTGCAAAACGCCCTTCTTTGGTCGTGATAATATAAATCTGTGTTGTTTGCTGATTGAGAACATCTTGAACTTTTGCGATCGCCCCTTGGTAAAATTCATGATGGGATAGCCAATCATCTGGGTCCGTTTCAAGCCAGCGATCGCGCTTCTCGTCCAATAATTGCGCCATTTCCTGCTGAGTCAAACCGTACTTGTCTAACATTTCACGAACAAGCGCTGACCAGTTTTTAAAAATTTCTGTATCAGAGATACCTTCTTGCAATGATCTTAAGAGTAATGGCATTTCCCAACCCGTTTCAATCACCGATCGCAGTTCATAAAAGCGGGGTCTGATTGCTTCAAGATTAATGTTAGAATCTTTCCAGATTTCCTGATAAACTTGCCAACTACTTTCAAGATATTCAGCACGTCCATCACACAAAACGCCATCAAAGTCTAGTGCTAGAGTGTTAGGATTTATAGAATTAGACACAGGACATATCCTCGTACTTCTTTAATCATTATTGTAATTGAAGCGTAGGTTGGTTAGATTGTAAAAATAATTTGGACTGATCAAATCTGGGCGCGATCAAGAGAATTTCTAACTGATTCTAAATTGCTATACTGAGCAATAGGATACAATGTAAGAAATAATTAGGTGTTAAGGATAAACATTATGAAATATTTAATTGCTGTTCTTTCTAATCGGATGCAAGCAGAAGATGCTTATACCACGCTTTTAAGAGAAGGAATTAAACAAGAACAAATAGAAATGCTGGGAAAAGGATACAAAACCGCCGATGAATTTGGATTAATTAATCCCAAGAAACAAGCAAGACAACAAATCTTTCAGATGGCAATTTGGTTATTTCCCTTTGGTTTTGCTGCGGGATATGCGTTTAATGTTTTGACTGAAATTTATTTATTTGATTGGGCTGGAGAATTTGGCAATCATGTTATTGGCGGTTTCTTTGGCGCAATCGCTGCTTTGATGGGTGCATTTTTTGTCGGTGGTGGTGTTGGAATCGCCTTTGGCAGTGGTGACGCACTCCCTTATCGTAATCGTTTAAATGAGGGAAAATATCTCCTTGTTGTGAAAGGATCAGAATTAGTTAATGAACAAGCCACCCGCATTTTACGTCAGTTTAATCCTGAAAATATCCAAGGATACGAAGAGACTTAATAATTCATAATTAATCATTAGTTATTTATGTGACCCCAGTGTGATTATCTCCTAGAATAGGAACATAGCAGACAACCTTTGTCTAAATTGATGTCATTATGCCCTTACTGATTTTACTGGCTGAAGATGATCCTGGGATTCAACTCGCTGTTCGAGAGTATTTAGAACTATCTGGTTACAGTGTCATTGTTGCAAAAAATGGTGATGAAGCCATAGAGCATCTGGAATCTTATCATCCTCATCTCATTGTTGCAGATATTAAAATGCCAAGAAAAGATGGCTTTCAACTAATTCAACAGGTGAGAGAGCGCCCAGAGTTTCGGCTGTTACCTGTGGTCTTTCTGACGCAACGGGGGACAACAGCTGATCGTATTCGGGGTTATGAAGCAGGTTGTGATGTGTATCTCCCCAAACCTTTTGAGATGGAAGAGTTAAAGGCGGTGGTCCAGAATCTCTTAGCGCGATCGCAGATGATACAATCAGAAAAAGCGATCGCCTCCCGACAGGAGAATTTCTTCACTCATGAACAGAACCAAGAAGAGTTTCATTTTACCCAACGAGAGAAAGATGTTTTAGCACTTTTGACTCAAGGGCATTCTAATACAGAAATGGGGGAAGAACTTCATTTGAGTCCCCGTACTGTGGAAAAATATGTGAGTAGTCTTTTAAGAAAAACTGACACCAATAATCGCGCAGAGTTGGTGAGTTTTGCCTTTAAACACCATCTAACTTCCTAAATGACTAAACCTCTGATTTATCAATATTCTCCCCGTCAATCTGGAACTTTAATTAAACGCTACAAGCGATTTCTGGCTGATATTAAACTTGACTCAGGAGAGATCATTACGGCTCATTGTCCGAATACAGGACCCATGACAGGGGTTTGTACACCTAAGAGTAAGGTATTGGTTTCTGTGAGTGATAATCCCAAGCGAAAACACCCTTACACTTGGGAGGCGATCGAAGTTCAAGACACTGTGCCAACATGGGTGGGCATTAATACCAACTTGCCCAATCGAGTGATAAAACTAGCCTTAGAAAAGCAGCTTTTACCAGAACTTTCTGGACATTATGATACCATTCGTCCTGAAGTGCGATTTGGGAAAGATAATCAAAGTCGGATTGATTTTCTATTAACAGGAAAAGAAGAAAAACCGATTTATGTAGAAGTGAAAAATGTTACTTGGGCAAAAGAAACAGAAGCGTTATTTCCAGATACCGTGACAACGAGAGGACAAAAACATTTAAGAGAGTTAATGGCGCTGTTGCCTTCTGCACAGCCTGTCATGTTATATTTTATTAATCGCGGGGACTGTACCCATTTTTCAGTAGGAGAAACAGCCGATCCCAAGTACGCGGAGTTATTAGCAGAAGCCATGAAAAAAGGAGTGACTGTCTTGCCTTATCGGTTTAAGATTACTCCTGATGGCTATGAATTTTTAGGGAAAGCAAAAATAATTGATCATTAACAATGGTGATCTGAAATCGAGCGCCACACTGGTTAGCCCCCAAACCCCGCAATTCTGGAGGCTTTCGACGACTTTTATTTAGCAACCATTTAGGTATTTTATCTAAGCGAGCTCAGTGACGGAAAGATGGTAAAATTTTGCTACAGAATTTTTGAAAATGAATGATGTCTATAAGATCAATGCTTAAACGATTGCTTGCGTTAGGATTAGTCATGGTGATTAGTACCATGACGTTAGTGGGGTGCAGTGGAGATGCGAAAGGCTTTTTAACAGGAGACTATCGTCAAGATACCCTAACGGTGTTAGATACCTTACGGACAACGATCGACCTCCCAGTGGATGATCCAGAGCGGGAGGAAGCGCTTGAAACAGCCCGCAAACAGTTCAATGACTACGCAGCGTTCTATCGTCGGGATAATAAAATAGCTGGCTTAAGCTCTTTTACAACCATGCAGACGGCGCTCAATGCTTTGGCTAATTATTATACTTCAGCTTATGCAACCCGTCCCATTCCCAAAAGAGTGAAAGACCGTGTATCTGAAGAGTTGGCACAAGTCGAACGAGCATTACGACGAGAAATCAGCTAGTCTTTTTCAGTTAAAATACTGTGCAGGGGTGTTGAGGAAAAGGTTCTTTAAAGAAATTATTCTCCCTTATTTCTAGAGGATGGCTCTTATGTCAGGCAAATCTAATTGCTTAAAGTCCCTGCACATTCACTTACGACTGCTTTTATTGGGCTTTTTAGCCACTACTGTGATTATTGCCACCTCTGCTCAGTTATCTCCTGTCGCAGCAGCACAGCGTAATAATTATTGTCGGTTTGAACAGAGCGCGATCGCGCAAAAGGATAAACTGCGATCGCAAGTAATAACTGGAGACACCACAGCACAAAGGCAATACCAACAGGTAATTCAAAATCATGGTCAGCAACTGGTAAACTGTCGAGAACAAACTTGGCCGCAAACCCAAGCGATTTGGTTAAGAGTTTATCCCTGCGATACCAAACCAGGTCATCTCGAAGAGATTTTAGATCATATTGTTGATTTGGGCTATAACGAAGTTTATCTAGAAGTTTTTTATAATGCACAGGTGTTGCTTCCTTTGAGCAAGAATCCCACCTCTTGGGATTCGGTTATGCGATCGCCCTCAATTAGCAATCGCGATATGCTTGCAGAAGTGATTGAAAAAGGACATGAACGCAACTTAAAAGTGTATGCTTGGCTGTTTAGTCTCAACTTTGGCTATGCTTACGCTCAACGCAGCGATCGAGAGCAGGTGTTGGCTCGTAACGGTTTTGGAGAAACCAATCTCTCTGATAGTGGGGAAATCTCGAAAGCCTTTGTTGACCCCTACAATGAACAGGCAAGACAAGACTATCTGATTATGCTCGCAGAAGTCTTAAAACGCAAACCTGATGGCGTATTATTTGATTATATTCGCTATCCTCGCAGCACAGGCGCTAAATCTGTGGTGAGTGGGGTCAAAAATCTTTGGATTTATGGGGATGCAGCACTGACTACCCTTTTTAGTCGCGCTTTAAACCAGCAGGGGCGCTTTTTAATCGAACGCTTTGTGGATCAGGGCTATATCACTCGAACAGATGTCGTCAAAATGGCACAGATACAGCCAGAAAACACGCCTCCTCTGTGGCAAGGTCGCAATGTCCAACCTGAAGAACTGGAAATGAGTCTAGAAGCGAGACAAAATTTATATCAGCAACAATTATGGTATCTCACCGTTGCTCATGCGGCCCAAGGTGTGATTGATTTCCTCTCTCTAGCAGTTAATCAGGTCCAGCAAGAAGGGATTCCTAGTGGGGCCGTCTTTTTCCCTGATGCTAACCGCGTCGTGGGTGAGGGTGGTTTTGATTCAAGGTTACAGCCCTGGACACGGTTTGATCTAGTTCCCCAATGGCATCCGATGTCTTATGCTGTGTGTGGGCAAGCTAGTTGTATTGTGGATTTAGTACAACGGACGATAAGTGTTGCCTCTAGGGAGCGAGAAGTCGTTCCCGCTTTAGCTGGCACTTGGGGAAAACCCTTTCGCGATCGCCCTCCTTTAGAAGTGCAAATGGAAGCTATCCGCCGCTCTGTGCCAAATGTGAACGGAGTCAGTCATTTTGCTTATTCTTGGCAGTTTCCAGAGCAAGACCGCGATCGCAAATTCTGTACTTTGAATTAGCGAGAAACGTAAACATCTCTCCAAGCAGGTCTTCTATAGCTTTCATTCAAAGCGCGATCGACGTATTTCACCACTGGAGACAGGTCTCCACCTGGGGTTTCTCCTTTGAGGAAGGATTTCAATTGAGCTTCCCAGTCTTGAGGATAGTCTCTAATGATGGGATGCTTGATCGCGATCGATTGATACTCTTCTTGAGCTAGATCAATAATCACGTCTAAGCTAAGAATTGCTAATGGGCGAACAAAAACACCTGTAGCTGCGATCGTAAAATCCCCATCCACTTGACTTTGTTTGAAAACAGCAACAAAATGACCACCAGGAAAGATATCATAAACCAATTCACTTCTATCTCTAACCACTTCCACTTCAATGTTGTAGCCTTTAGTCAGACCTTCTTCTAAAGTGATCCCTTCATAATCTTGGTTTGGATGAGGCAGAAAAATTTTAAACTGATGAATATCATGCCAAGGATTGATTACAGCTTCATCTGTAAATTGTTTCCAAGCGTTGTATTGTTGGCGCATTTCTAGACCAGCTTGGCTTTCGCTATCACACATATTAATCAAAGCCATGTTGAGAACAGACTGATGGAAATGACTGAGTATTCCTAAAGCTCGCATAGTTTTTGAGTCATCGTTTTTGGGTTTTCACAGGTTAGCTTGGATAACTGTGTCATTCTGTTGCCAATAATACTACTTGAGCAATTAACAATTATCTCTCCCGTTGAAGGTGAAACGAATCCCTGCTGCCTTTAGCCGCGCGATCGCCTTTTCCATTTTTTCATCTGCCGTGGTGAGGGCAATACGGAAAAATCCTTCCCCAAAACTCCCATACCCATTCCCAGGAGCCACCACAATCCCACATTCATCCAATAAGAGATTGACAAATTCTGACGAGGTATAACCAGCAGGAACGGGAACCCACACATAAAGGGTTGCTTTCGGAGGAGTGAGATTCCAACCCAAACTGTTGAACCCTTCAACAAGGATATCCCGCCGACGTTGATACACGCTCATGAGTTTTTCAATTTCAGGACGAGGGGTTTCTAATGCTGTAATCACTGCTTGCTGAATCGCTTTGAAAACCCCAGAATCAACATTACTCTTAACTCTTGCTAACCCTTGAATTCCTAACCCATTCCCCACAACAAAGCCAACACGCCAGCCTGTCATATTGTAAGACTTAGAAGCGCTGTGGAACTCGATCGCGCAGTCTTTTGCTCCCGCAATTTGCAAGACACTAGGGGGCTGATAGCCATCATAAGCCATTTCTGCATAGGCATGGTCATGACAGAGTAAAATATCATATCGACGACAAAATGCGACAACTTCGGCAAAAAAGTCTAAATCCGCTAACGCCCCCGTAGGATTATTGGGATAATTAAGCCAGAGTAATTTGGCTCTCTGTGCAATTTCTGGGGGAATTTTGCTGAAATCTGGCAAAAAATTGTTTTCTGCTTTTAATGGCATCTTGTAGGGCTTACCATTGGCGAATAGAGTTGCTGTGTTATAAACAGGATAACCAGGGTCGGGAATGAGAGTATAGTCCCCTGGGTCAACAAACGCTAAAAACGTATTGTGAATCGCCTCTTTTGAGCCAATAGAGGACAAAACTTCCGTGTCTGGGTTAATGTCACTCACCCCATAGCGACGCGCCATAAACGCTGCCACGGCTCTGCGAAATGCTAACATTCCCTGATAGGGGGGATAATTATGAGTGCTGGAATCCTCGATCGCTGCGTGCATCGTCTGGAGAATCGTGGGGGGAGTTGGCTGATCAGGATCGCCAATGGCTAAGTTAATCAAATCAACCCCTTGGGCAAGAAGGGCTTGGCTTTTACGATTAATTTCTGCAAAGAGGTAAGGAGGAATCTGATCCAGACGCTGAGCAAATTGCATATTCCATAACGTATAATTTGTGAAACCAGTTTAGCAGTTAGCAGTTACCATTGACTTGCTCTCCCTTCCCCAAAGAACCAAAAACAAGTAACTAATAATAAATTATTTATTTTCACCCAATCTTTTGAGAAATTGCTTTGCTTGTTTTCGATCAGAAATTTTCTTAGCAAGAGCTTGAATATAGTCTTGACGAGTTAAGGAAGTAGAAGCCTTGCTTAAAACTTCTTCACAGACTAACTTAGCCATTGGTCCGATGTAATGAGCTAACTCTTTTTGACAGTCACTTAAAAACTCTGGTTCTAAACTTGTTTCTTGAACCCCAACTATAAATTCTTGAGGCGCGACGTGCCATAAACTATAAAAATTGGAGTCTTCTAGGATGATGCAAAATTTCCCACTATCGAGAAATTCTCTTGCTCTTTGGATTGCTTCCTTTTTTTGAGTTTTCTTGTAAGCCTCTCCCCGAATAAATGGACGATTTAGATACTTGACACCAGAAACAATTGTGTTCTTAATTTGAAGTTGACAATTTTCAACCGTTTCCTTCTTCAGGATAAACATTTGACCCTCCTGAGCCCAACTCTAACAATTTCAGTTGATCCTTTGGATTCCCCATAATCATCAAGTTCGATCGCTGCGATTATTGTTTACGGGAACTCATTTCTTTACGATCACTAATCACATACTTTTTAAGATATAAAACAGATAACAAGTCTAGCTTCATATTATCATTTATAATAACTGAGATCAAATGAATTTTTTATACATTAACCAAAATCATGTTAAATCGTTTAGATGGTTTACTGGGAATAATCTAACTTCAGAAAGCGATACAACGACTGAAAATGAGCTTAGTGATGGCGATGAAACGCCTTAAAGAACATTGATAATCCAGCGAGCAAGATATTATTTCCTCTGTCGAAATAAATGAGAATGTTCAGGATGATAAAGCTGCGATCGCGCTTGGACTTGTTTTCCCGCTAAAGCGGGACTAACTAAGTACATCGTTGTCCGAATTAAGTCTTCTTTACGAGAAATGTCTGCCATTTCTGTGAGAGGAACAACTCTAATTTTTTCATCTTCCCATCCTAAACGGTAGCAAATCGCAACAGGGGTGTCTGGGGGATAATGTTCTAATAATTTCTCTTGAGCATCTTCCACATGACGGGCTGCTAAATAGAGTGCTAAACTTGCTTTATGAGAAGCTAAACTCGCTAACTCTTCCGTTTCTGGGACAGCAGAAGCGCGACCGCTAATTCTGGCTAAGATAATCGTTTGTACTAAACCAGGGACGGTTAATTCTACTCCTAACTTTGCTGCTGCATCTTGAAAAGCACTAATACCAGGCACTAATTCCACAGGAATATTTGCTTCTGCCAGCGCTTGCATTTGTTCATGAATGGCGCTGTAAAGGGTTAAATCTCCCGAATGAAGACGCACCACAGAATAGTTTTCTCGTACTTTTTGAATCATCAACGGAATAATTTCTTCTAGAGTTTTACTCCCTGTTGGAATTAATTGGGCATCAGGACGAACATCTTTCAAGACTTGTTTAGGAACAAGAGAGTTAGCATATAAAATAACATCTGCTTGGTCTAAAATTTTTTTGGCTTTAATCGTGAGTAAATCAGGGTCGCCAGGACCTGCCCCAACAATATAAACAGCAGGATTTAACATGATTTGTTCTTAGTTCTTGGTTCTTCGTTCTTTGATAACAAGGTCAGCTTTTCGTAGGGTGAGCAATGCTTACCTATAGCAAGATTAACAGCTTCAGAAAGTAGTTTTTCATCGGGACTACTTCTTCTCAAAAATCATTGATCGACATCGGGAAGGGGTCGTTTGAGTTGGTAAAGCAACACTAAACCCAAAATACCCATAATAATTTCTGCTAAACTGACCAATTGCGCCACTTGAATTGAACCTAACATTAAACTGTCCGTTCGTAAATCTTCAATCCAGATTCTACCACAACTATAGGCGATCATATAAGCAAATACTAATGTTCCCACCTGATATTTTTCAGCGTTACGCAATCCCCAGAAAAAGAAATAAAGGAGTAATAGAAACACGCCAAAATCCCACAAGGACTCATAGAGAAATGTGGGGTGAAAAAAGGCTTCATCCGTAAATTGTGGGGGACGGTTAGCGGGGGGAATATACAATTTCCAAGGTAACTCTGTCGGTCTCCCAAAGGCTTCTGAATTAAAAAAGTTTCCCCAGCGCCCGATCGCCTGTCCTAGAATTAAGGAAGGCGCGATTAAATCGGCTAGTTGCCAAAAGGAAATCTGGTTAATACGGCAGAAAGTAAAAAGCGCGATCGCGCCCCCGATAATTGCCCCATGAATCGCGATTCCCCCTTGCCAGATAGCAATAATATCTTGGGGATGCTGGGCATAATTGTCCCACTTAAACGCAACATAATACAATCTTGCCCCTGGGAGTGCAGCTAACACTAACCACACGGATAAATCGCCAATTATTTCAGGATTGATCCCGCGACGTTTGGCTAAATATTGAGATAAGAATAGTCCAATAATAACAGCACTGGCGATGAGCAAGCCATACCAGCGAATGGTGATAAATCCTAAATCTAGAAAAATTGGTCCTGGTGATTGAAACATGAATGCAAGCATTGTTATTGGTCATATTTTCCCTCCTTAATCAAGGGGGTTAGGGGGATCATCATTCGGAAAACTGATCGCTTAGGAGCGCACAAATAACAAAGGACTAAGAACGTTATTAATGATTTTATTGGCGAAAAACAACAGATAAATTATTGGCAGGCATGGCAATTATATCCTGTAGTTCTAAATTATGGGCATTGGCTAAGGATACCACATCTTCTAAATTCCGAACGCCCCACTGAGGGTTTTGCTGTTGTAAACTTTCATCAAAGACTGCGTTACTGTGTGAGGTATGTTCTCCTCCCTGCTTAAATGGTCCATAGAGATATAAAACCCCTCCTGAAGGTAGTAAAGTCCCCGCACCTTTAATTAAGCCTTCACAGGCTGACCAAGGGGCAATGTGAATCAAATTAATGGAGACGATCGCGCTTAAACTTGCCTTAACCTCTTGCCACCAATTCTCAGCAGTCACATCAAGAGGGACTGGGGGAGCAAGGACATCACAGGGAAATTCATCTTGCCAAGCAAGGATACTCTCTCGTAAAAAGGGATTTGCTTCGGAAGGAAGCCAACGGCGGGGACGCAACTGGGGGGCAAAATAAACCGCGTGTTCTCCTGTGCCACTAGCAACTTCTAAAACCGTTCCTGTTGCTGGTAGAACTTCCTTAAGCGCTGCTAAAATTGGCTCACGGTTTCTCTGGGTGGCTGGGGCGTACTGTTTTTCTCTCATCGACCAAAATAAACTCTTGCGTCTAATCCTTCCGCTTGCAGTTGACTACTCCAGCGATTTGCCTGTTCGCGCTGAGAAAAGGGACCCACCGCCACATGATCCCCTCGCGGAGCATCTCGTTGTTGAATTAAGGCTTCTCTAACCCCTGCTTCTCGCACCATTGCCACGGTTGGGGGGATGAATTTTTTACGGGTGGGAATGATGACATAATATCCTTGTGCGTCTTCTTGCACTGATAATTCCGTTTCAGGGGAAGGGGATTCAACTGCGATCGGGATTAACTCTGTTTCTTGATTAGGAGAAACTTCGATCAGGGTTTCTGATGGAGTAGGAGAAGAAAGGGAAATCACTTCCCGAGGAGCATTGTTCGATGCAGAAGAAACATTTTGTTGGCGTTGAGCAATTTCCACAATATCTGCTTCGATGCCTTGTTCTGAGAGTGATCGCACTAACTCTTGAGCATTCTCTGTCTCTGCAAATAACCCCGCTTGAATCACATTTTCTCCAGACCGAACAAATGCACTTGGTTCTACTCGACGCACAAGAGTCAGTAATTGTTCACTGCTACCATACACTTGGACGCGAAAGAGGGTATTGGAAGGAGCATTACTCGGGGCTTCAAATTGATAGACATCCTCATCTTGTTCGTTAGTTGGCGGGGGGGGTAATGTTGATTGGGCGAGACTACTGGTTGCCATTGAAAGCAAGAAAGCGTTTGCTAGAAGGAAAGTCTGTCCAAAGTGGTTTCCTGTTGTTTCCATAATTGACTAATAACAAATAAATCATAATTAGGAATAATACCAACAATCTAGGGGACAATGCTAGCCTAGAAAGGTGTCGGTTTTTGAGTCTCGATCGCGCTATGAATCAAAAAGTTGTTGTCGGTTTATCTGGAGGCGTTGATAGTTCCACTGCTGCTGCTATCCTACACCATCAAGGTTATGCAGTGGAAGGGTTGACTTTATGGTTAATGAAAGGAAAAGGTCAATGTTGTTCGGAAGGGATGGTGGATGCTGCATTGATTTGTGAACAATTAGGCATTCCCCATCATATTGTGGATAGTCGAGAAGAATTTGCTAACAATGTGGTCAATTATCTGGTTTCTGGCTATGAATCAGGGGTGACACCGTTACCTTGTTCGCAATGCAATAAAACTGTGAAGTTTTCGCCAATGCTAACTTATGCCCAAGAAAAATTAGGCATTGATTGTGTGGCGACGGGACATTATGCCAGAATCAAGTATGACCCAGGGCGTGATTGCTATCAACTCTTAAGAGCGCGCGATCGCGCTAAAGATCAATCATACTTCCTCTACGATCTCCCCCAAGAACTTCTTGCCCATACGATCTTTCCTCTTGGTGAAAAAGAAAAAACCGAAACCCGTCAAATTGCCCAAGAATACGGGCTGAAAACCGCAGATAAACCTGAAAGTCAAGACTTGTGTCTGGTGGAAGCTCATGGCTCAATGCGAACCTTTTTAGACCAATATATTAATCAAAAAGAAGGAGAAATTGTCGATCAAGACGGGAAAGTTTTAGGCTATCACAACGGAATCCATCATTACACGATCGGGCAACGAAAAGGCTTAGGCCTTTCAGCGCCAGAACCTCTTTATGTGATTAAATTAGATGCAGCAATGAACCAAGTGGTGGTGGGAAACCGTAACAGTGGCACGCGCAAAGAATGCACTGTCAGACGGATGAATTGGATCGCGATCACTGAACCAGAAGCGCCGATTCAAGCCGAAGTCCAAATCCGTTATCGATCGCGCCCTGCAAGTGTGACCGTTGTGCCTTTAGAAGCTGGTCGTGTAAAACTGATTTTTGATGATCCGCAATTTGGCGTGACCCCTGGACAAGCTGCGGTCTTGTATGATGGGGAAATCGTTCTCGGCGGCGGAATTATTGAACGGTTTTAATGGGAAATCGCCCCCCTGACCCCCAATCTTGGGGGATGCGCGGGGGCAAAAAAATTTATACTAATGATTAAAGATCGCTAAAATTTCCTCAATTAAGTGAGTAATTCAGGAGTTATCAAGATATGTCTAATCTGCGCGATCGTGATTTCAACTTGTGGATTGAAAAAACCATTCAACAACTCGAACAAGGGGCTTATGAATTCCTAGATGTTAAAGGATTAATTGAGGAATTACAAGACTTGGGAAAATTAGAAAAACGGGCTTTAGAAAGCAATTTAATGATTTTATTGGCGCATTTGCTTAAGTTAACTGTCCAAAAAGATGCCCCTGAAACCATGAAAAGAAGCTGGTATAGTTCAGTAATTGAACATCGCAAACGCATCGAGAAACCATTAAAAAGCACTCCTTCTCTCAAGTCTTATCTCAATTCCGTTCTTGAATCCGCTTATGAAGACGGTCGGGAAATTGCCATTCAGGAAGGAAAACTCGCCTCTTTTGGTGTTAGAATTCCTCCCGAATCAGATTATCCAGAAACTTGTCCTTTTACAGCAGAAGAAATCTTAAACAAGATTTTTTTTGGTTAGTGCTATAAGTCAATTACTTAAAACTCCTTTAGTAAGAAGTTGGTGTAATTGGATCAACTGTAGCAAGATGTTTTGAAATAGGTAAGTTGAAATCTGAAGACAAACTTAGTTTAATCATATGCCGAGCAATTCTGAATCAGCCGGCGCGATCGCGTTGTAAGAATTTGCTACAATAAAAGGCTTGAATCAGGTTTAAAATCAATGATACAGAACTATAGCAATATGATCTCATTTGTAAAAAGTAGTTATAGGTTTAATCCCCCCTAACCCTCCTCACTAAAGCTCCGGTTAGTAAGGGGGGAACTAAAGGGGGGATCTTAGGTAAAAATTTACAACTGATTTAGGATTGCTATATACCGCCAAGTACACAAAAATTAGCACAGGTTATTTAGGGCAACTGGTAGAGTGGCCAGAGGTGGTTACGGAAGGTAGTAATCTAGAAGATTGCCGACAGATGTTGCGAGATGCTGCTCAAGAAATGGTACTAGCTTATCAACAACAGAATAAAGAGATTCCCTAGGGAAATAGCCTGATTGAGCAAGTGCCAATTGAAATTCATTATGTCAGTTAAACGGCGTGATTTAGTACGCTATTTAGAGGAAAATCACTTTTATCTTTTGCGAGAAGGTGGTAACCACTCAATTTATACTAATGGCTCGAAAACAATTCCTGTAAAGAGACATAGAGAAAAGAAAGCTATCTAAAGCATCCAGATTCAGGTGCTTCATGCACAGTTTCTAGATAACAAGTTTTCCAGCTAAATTATTTTGCTTCCATCCAGTTTTTTCCAACATTAATTTCTACTTTCAAAGGAATCTCTAAAGAGACAACTGTTTCCATGATCTCTTGAATTTTAGGACGGAGTGTTTCCCATTCAGATTGAGGAATCTCAAATACCAATTCATCATGGACTTGTAACAAGAGACGACTTTGATAAGAGCCTAATCGTTCATTTAATTTTACCATTGCAATTTTAATGATATCAGCACTTGAGCCTTGAATGGGAGCATTCGCAGCAGCACGAAGTAAGTCGCTTTCATTTTTTCCTAGTTTAAGTTTATCTAAATTAATGGCATTTGGATCGCTTCCTTTGAGTTTTTCTAGAGGAGACCCAGCAAAGGAAAAATAGCGTCTGCGTCCAAGAAGTGTTTCGACATATCCCTGTACGATCGCGTTCTTTTTTTGCTTTTCTAAATATTCAAACACTAACGGATAACGGGCTTGATATTTCTCAATAAATTCTTTTCCCTTTTGATTACTCACCGCAGCTTCTCTGGCGAATCTTTGCGCTCCCATTCCATAGATTACACCAAAATTAATGGTTTTTCCTAAACGTCTTTGTTCAGGGGTAACTTCCTCGGTTTCAAACAGTAATTGTGCGGTTACACGGTGGACATCTTTTCCAGTTTTATACGCATCTAATAAAATCGGTTCTTGACTGAAATGGGTCAGAATTCTTAGTTCAATTTGGGAATAATCCACCGAGACTAATAACCAATCATCTTCAGGAAGAAACGCCCGTCGAATTTGACGAGAAAATTCAGTGCGAATGGGAATATTTTGTAAATTGGGATTAGAAGAAGAAAGTCTTCCTGTGGTGGTTACGGCTTGATTAAAGTCTGTGTAAATGCGTTGGGTTTCTGGATTGACTAACTCAGGAAGGGCTTCTACATAAGTCGATTTTAATTTAGCTAAAGTCCGATGTTCTAAGATTAGATCAATGATGGGATGATCGCCTTGAAGTTTTTCTAAGATCGCATGATTGGTTGAGTAACCCGTTTTAGTCTTTTTCGATTTCTTAGAATTTAAGTTTAATTTCCCAAATAAAACTTCACTGAGTTGCTTCGGAGAATTTAAGTTAAAACTTTCTCCTGCTAAATTATAGGCTTCAGTTTCAATGCTTTTTAACTTCTTCCCAATTTCTTCAGCAAGTGTTTTTAGATAAGCGGTATCAATTTTAATTCCCCAATATTCCATTTCAGCTAAAACAGGTTCGAGGGGAATTTCTATCTCTCGGAAGATTTTTTCTAACTTGGGAATCGCGTTTAATTCCGTTACTAATAGCTGAGTCAGTTGATAGGTAGCATACGCATCCATCCCACAATAGTCAGCGACTGTTTTTATGTCTAAATCTGCGATCGAGCCATCTTTTGGAATGTCTAATTCTTGATAACTCTGTGTTGCTAAATCGGGTAAATACCGCGTTGCTAAATCGCTTAAATTATGGGTTCTTTCAGGATGTAACACATAACTGGCTAACATTGTATCGAAAACCACGCCCTTGAGTTTGATTCCAAAATGGCGGAACATGAGGCGATCGAATTTTGCATTTTGTAGCGTCTTGGGATAGGTTTCGTTTTCTAAAATCGGACGCAAGGTAGAGAGAATTGCTTCTTTTTCTAGAAATGTTCCTTGAGTATGCTTAACTGGAACATAAGCAATTTCTTTGACATCATTTCCCCAACAGCAACCAATTCCGACTAACTCAGCATTGCGAGGTTTTAAATCAGTAGTTTCTGTATCCCAACTGACTGGATAAGCAGGGTCTTGATGTTGCTTTAAAGTTGTTACTAACTGATTCAATTTTTCCAGTGTATCAATAATTTGTGGTTGAATGGTGACTAACTTTTCTGAGTGCTGTTTTGTATCCTCTGCACTAAAAAACCACAGACTCTCATCTTCTGTCTTAACTTCTGGTGTAACCTCTCCCCCCAATTGTTCTTGAAAATAGTCAATTTGTTTGAGAAATTTATTTAACTCTAACCTTTTCAAAATCGGTTTCAAGGTTTCCACATCAATTCCTCGCAGTTGAAATTGACTAATCTCCACATCAATGGGAACATCATCTTTAATCGTTGCTAAGTAACGAGAATGTTCAGCATTTTCTTTTCCTTCTACTAATCTTTTGTGCATTGCGCCTTTAATTTCAGCAAGATTCTGATAGATATTATCTAGTGTTCCATATTGTTGGAGAAGTTTAACGGCTGTCTTTTCACCAATTCCCAGAACACCTGGAATATTATCTGATTTATCCCCACAAAGCGCTTTATAATCAACGACTTGCTTCGGTTGAATTCCTAAACTTTCTTCGACTTCTTTAGGGTGATATTCTTGGATTGTCTGTGACCCTTTTAAGACAGATTTATCGAGATAAAGAACGCTGATTTTTTCGGTTTCATCAATGAGTTGAAATAAATCGCGATCGCCTGTTATGATTTTACTATGGTATCCTTGACGATTTCCTTGTCTAGCTAGTGTCCCTAACACATCATCCGCTTCATAACCTTGCGCTGTGATTACCTTTAAATTTAGGGCTGATAAGATTTCTTGTAAGTTAGCTAAATCAGGGATAAAATCGTCTGGAGTCTCTGCGCGATCGGCTTTATAAGTTTTGTCGGCTTCGTGTCGAAATGTGGGTAATCCTAAATCAAATGCGATCGCGCAGGCTGTGGGTTTTTCGGCTTCTAATACTAACAGTAATGACTTTAAAAAACCAAAGCAAATGCTAGTGGGAGTTCCATCATTGGCTTTCAATCCCCCGTCCTTTCCTTTCGCAAACGCATAATAAGCACGGAAGGCGAGAGAATGACCATCTACTAATAGAAAAACGGGGGAAGTTTCAGACATAAATGATTTTGTTATTTGTTATTTGGGATACAACTTGTGGTCGTTAACCATGAACCATGAACCAATTATTAATTATTAATTGTTGTGCTGGTCACTGGTTCTAGCCAAACAATCTGGCGTTGGTTAGGTTCAATTTGATTGGTTTGTTGCTGTATGATAATCTGACTTTGGGCAGGATCAAAGTTACGACTAAATTCTTCATTTAAATCATTCACTCTGGCTTGGTTTTTTCTGACTTCTTGTTCAACTTCCTCTAAGCGAGAGATTTGAGTCCGATAGTTAGGAATTAATTTATTTAAAGCGTTAATCGCAACGGTGAGAATCGCAGCATTAATTAATATTTTTACCCCAACTTCGAGGGTTAACCCTCTAGACTGACGAAGATTACGAGGAGTTGCCTTTTTACGACGAAAGCGGGATTTTTTCTGAGGAAGCGGACGAGTTTGAGTAACAGTCATTGTATTAGATAGAGACATCAAGGTGGGTGTTTCAGACCTATGCTAGCTTTTTTCTCTGAGTCGCGATCATAACTTAGGTCAGAAGCCTACATTTTATCTTTCTGACAAGGGCGAAAAGAGAGACGATGTTGGGGAGAAGGCCCATAAGATTTTAAGGCCAGACGATGAGCATTGGTTCCATACCCTTTATTCGTTGCTAGATGATACTGGGGATATTTATTGGCCCACAAGCGGAGGATTAAATCATCCCGCCAAACTTTAGCAATAATACTGGCGGCCGCAATGGCACGCGATCGCGCATCTCCCTGAGTTAAAGTCACTTGAGGAATGGTTAAATTCGGCAATGGAAACCGACCATCCACTAAACACAGATCAGGCTGTGGGGTTAATTTCTCAACCGCCCGTTTCATCCCTAACAGAGAGGCTCTTAAAATATTCATCTGATCAATTTCATGGGCTTTGGCATAACCAACCCGCCAGTCAGCAACAACCATTTTAATGGCTTGCGCTAACTCCTCTCGTCGCTTGGAGGATAATTTCTTACTGTCCTTAGCAGCGATCTCTTTTAAGCGCCCTAATTCAGTTGCTGAGATCACCACGGCTGCTGCAACCACTGGACCAAATAACGCCCCTCTCCCCACTTCATCCACCCCAGCAACAAGACTGGCTGGGTGCATTTTCGCCAGTATTTGTTCTTCGATATCCATTCTTTAATGAGATAATAATCAGTTGTTATCTTAATTTCTCATTGTGCAACAAGCAACAGTTATCGGCATTGACTTAGGAGGGACAGCGATTAAACTGGGAAAGTTTCTCGCCGATGGGACTTGTCTTAATCAGGTGACAGTCTCCACCCCTCAGCCTCCTGATCCAGAAGCAGTGGTCAGCTTAATCTGTAAGACAATGAAACAACTTGATCCAGCGCAAGACAGCAGCGCGATCGGGGTCGGGACTCCTGGCCCGACGGATGCAACAGGTCGCATCGCTCTCCATGCGATTAACCTCCCAAAATGGCAAAACGTCCCCCTCGCAGACTTATTAGAAGCCCAACTTCATCTTCCTACCTTCATCGCCAATGATGCCAACTGTGCAGGGTTAGGAGAATCTTGGTTAGGCGCTGGACATAACGTTAGTCATTTAATTCTGCTGACATTAGGGACAGGGGTCGGTGGCGCGATTATCCTCAATAATCAGCTATTTACAGGCCCTTATGGGGCTGCTGGAGAATTAGGCTTAATCACCCTTAACCCTCAAGGAGACCCCTGTAATAGTGGCAATAATGGCTCTCTAGAACAACATTTATCCCTTCGCGCCATCCAACGCCAAACTCAGAAAACCCCTGCCGAGTTGGGAAGACTTGCCGTAGTGGGCGATCGCGAAGCGCTTGCCTTTTGGCAACAATACGGGCAAAATTTAGGAGCAGGGTTAGCCAGTTTAATTTATGTTCTCACACCAGAAGCGATTTTAATTGGCGGGGGAATTAGTGCTAGCGCCAAGTTTTTTCTCCCTGCAACTTGGCTGGAAATTGAAAAGCGAGTTGTGCCATATTCGCGGGTTGGCTTAAAACTTCTCAAAACAAAATTAGGCAATCAAGCAGGGATGGTCGGTGCTGCAAAATTAGCCCTACAAGAAATAATTGATCATTGATAATTCGTTCTTTGTCTGTTGGGAAATTAGAAACTGGTCACTCCCTCTCCCCAAACTAGGGAGGGGAGAAGAAGGAAAGTTTAGCTTTGTACCCCTTTTAGGTAAGCTAACATTGTGTCCGCATCAGAAACTTCAAAGGGATCAGTAGGGCAGTTGTCTTCAAAGTCTGGTTCAATAAAAATCTTTTCAATTTTGCAATCATTCACAACCATTGAATAACGCCAAGAGCGCATCCCAAAACCCAGATTATCTTTCTCCACTAACATTCCCATTTTACGGGTGAAATCCCCATTGCCATCAGGAAGCATAAACACTTTTTGCGCTCCCTGCTGTTTTGACCATTGGAACATCACAAACGCATCATTGACAGAGAGACAAATCACTTCATCAATCCCTTGGGCGCGAATTTCATCATATAATTCTTCATAACGAGGCAAGTGGGTTGATGAGCAAGTGGGAGTAAAAGCCCCTGGCAGGGCGAATAAAACCACTCTCTTGCCACCAAATATTTCTTGGGTTGTGTGATCTTGCCAACGGAAAGGGTTCTCACCGCCAATAGATTCATCTCGCACACGGGTTTTGAAAACAACATTAGGAACAGTTTGCTCTACGGCTACACTCATGATGACTTCTCCTTGTTTGAAAAACTAACGAGTGTTACTATATCGTGCCATGAGGGCGAATTAAATAACCGTTGAGGAAAATCATCCTCTTGACTGAGTGTTTGATCTTCTCTCGATCGCATTAATTTAGTGCGATGATACCGAAAAGAGACTTGACGAAAAAATCAAAATATTCTAATATGGCAACATCTTGAATAAAAATTCAAACTGAGGTGATTATGAGTCCGACCCCAAAAGAAAGCAAAACCCAAATCTTAGAAGGCTTCAAGCGATTAATCGCTCAACGTCAACAGCAAACCTCCCGTGTCGCCACGAAAGAGGAAGAAGCGGAAAAAGCCAAGAATGAAGAGTTGTTGGCAACTGTTTCTAGTTATACCGTTGATAATATTGTCAACAGCATGGCTACCTTGCAGCTAGACTTTGGCACAGCAATTAATCATTTAGCGGAAAATCTGCAATCAGAATCTTCCAAACTAGATCAGTTAAAGAACGCGATCGCTGTTGAACAAGAAAACCTTGAACAACTGCAAAAAATTCGCCTTGTGGCTGATGCTTTATACATTTTAAGACAAGAGCATCAAGAACAACAGCAATCTTTAGAATTAAAGACCAATCAAGAACGAGAAGCGATTGAAAAAGAAATAGCGCAAACTCGTAAACTGTGGGAAAAAGAACAAGAAGAATTTGAACTGAAAATTCAAGAAGAAACCCAGTTGCGTGATCAACAACGAGAACAAGAAAAAGCCGATTATGACTATGAAACCGAACGCAGTCGGAAGATTGAAATGGATGAATATGAAGAAATTAAACGGATGCAAGAACGAGAACTAGCTGAAGCCAATCAAGAAAAAGAAAAGGCTTGGACAAAGCGAGAACAATTCCTCAATAACCATCAACAAGAATTAGAAGAATTTAAACAAAGAATTGCGACCTTTGATGATGAAATCAAGCAAGCAGTTGATCAAGCCAGAGGAGAAGCAATCAAAGAAGTTAACGACGATGGCAAAGTAAAAGCAGACCTTTTTGAGAAAGAATGGGAAGCAGAAAAACAAGGTTATGAAATGACCATTCAATCCTTAGAAGCGAAAATTCAACGTCAATCTGAAGAAATTTCGGAACTCATGAGTCAGTTACAAGCAGCAACCACACAAGCTCAAAATCTGGCAATGCGAGCCTTTAATACCACTAACCAAGCAAGTTCGTAGAGATGAATAACAAGAGTAATTAAGGAGAAAAAATCATGGCAAGAGTAAATTCTAAAAGTACCAAAGCAGAAATCCTAGAAGCCTATAAAGAATTAGAAAAGGAAAAGCAAGAATTAGAAAAAGCAGTCAGCAATCAACAATCGGCACCAGCCACAAAATCAGAACCAACCACAGAGGAAAAAACCGTGAAGTTATCTCAAGAAACCCAGCCCAATGTTAATGCTCAACGGAAAATGAATCAAGTGATTGAAGGCTTATCCAATATTAAATTAGGGTTTAGTGGTGCGGTTAGCGACTTATCTGAACAGTTAACCAATGAAGCGGGAACATTATCGCAAGTGAGAACTTTAGTCTCTGAAGAAACTGAGGAATTAAGAGCATTACATGAATTAGAAACAGTTACAGATAACACTTTAGATGAGTTGATTGCGTCTTATCAAGAAACTGAAAAAACTTTAGCAGAAGAGTTTGAACAGCGCAAGGAAACTCTCAATCAAGAAATTGAAACTCTCCAACGTAATTGGCAAAAAGAGAAAGAAAATCATCAACGAGAGGTGAAAGGAAGAAATGAGGAACATCGAAAAACTAAGGAACGAGAAGAAGAAGAATATCGCTATAATTTAGAGTTAGAACGAGAACTGAGTGAAGAAGGATTTGAACAGCGTAAGAAAACGTTGTATAAAGAATTAAACGAAGCTAGACAAGAACAAGAACAAGCCTGGGAAGAACGAGAAAATGCGATCGCAGAACGAGAAAAAGAATACAATCAAGCCAAAGAAAAAGTCGAAGCCTTCCCTGAGAAATTAGAACAAGCGGTTAAGAAAGCCCAAGAAGAAGGAAAACGAATTGGTAACTATCAAGTGAAAGTAAAAGCGGATTTACGAGGAAAAGAAGTGGAAGGAGAACGACGGAATTATCAATTGCAGATTCAAGGATTACAAGAAAGTATTAACTCCCAAGAAACTCGCCTCCACAACCTCTCACAACAGTTAAATGGAGCATTGAAACAAGTTCAAGATTTAGCCGTCAAAGCGATCGAGGGAGCTTCGAGCAAAGAGTCTTTCCAATCCTTGAAAGAAATTGTTTTAGAACAAACCAAAAATCAACCAAAAGGAAAATCTTAATTTAATGGCTCTTTGCCTATTTTGTCGGGTAGGCAAGGCCACCCGACGACTGGGGGCTTTAATGTAACTTCACTTTTCTAAAATGGTATTAGAAATGATTTTTTTCCAATCTTGCGAAGTGTCAAGGGTGAACAGATAATCTTTTTCTAGTGCTGTAAATTCCTCAGCATTGGCTTGTTGTTTTGCTAATAAATCAAGAGTAGCATCAGAAATGTCCCCCTCTCGTTTTGCCACGCGATCGCGCAACACGGACATGGGTGCATTGCAATATAAAATCTGTAAAGGAAGATGTTTATTGTTCGCCGTTTCAATGACTGCTTTTCTCAGTGCTTGTCGGTCATATTTAGCATCTAAAATTACTGACCATCCTTGTAATGCTAATAAAACACCAATTTCTAATAACTGGCTGTATGTTTTTTCGGTCATTTCAGAAGAATAAATATCTTGGTTTCCTGTTGCTTCGATATCAATTCCTGCTAAATGTTTCCGCACGGCATCTGATCGCATAAGAATCCCTTGATCTTGTTTTGCCATTTCTCGCGCAACAGTTGTTTTTCCCGATCCTGATAATCCTGACATCATCCATAAATGTCCTGTTTTGGGTTGGGTATAGTTCCAAGCTAAATGATAATATTGCTTAGCTTGTTCTCTAGATTCTTGTTTCTCTTCTTCAGAAATATTGGGATCGTCTAACATTAAAGAGCTTACTTTTGCTCGCACATAAGCCTGTCGCGTGAGATAAAATGGTAAAACTTGTACGCCTTCCCAGTCCCCTGTATATTCTAAATAAGTATTCAGAAAAACATTAGCTAATTCAGTACAACCTCGAAAATCTAAATCCATGACTGTAAACGCGACATCATACATGACATCTACAAACCGAAACGGTTCGTTAAATTCTATGCGATCGAACAACTGAATTTGATCTTGCCAGTAACAAATATTTTTTAAGTGTAAATCCCCGTGACATTCTCGAATCAATCCTTGCTTGACTCGTTCTTTTAGCAGAGAAACATTAGTTTTGCAAAAGCGATCAGTAAACGCTTTTGTCTCTTGATACTGGTTTTGGCTTTGAACAACTCCGATATATTTTTCTGTCTGTTGATAGTTTTGATTAGTTGCTTCTAGCAGTTTTTCGGGTTCGCCAAATTGCTGAATATAACCACTGGTTTTAGTTTGCTGATGAAAGTTAGCAACTTTTTTCCCCAACTGTCTAACTAAAGATTCAGTGAGTTTTCCTGCTTTTTCCATTTCGCTTAGAAGCGCAGATTGGGGAAATTGACGCATTTTAACTACATAGTCTATAATTTCACCATTGCCGTTTAATCCTAGAGTGTTTTCTTGTTGGGTAATTGGTAAAACCTCTAAATAAATCTCAGGCGCGATCGGGCGATTTAATGCTAATTCTTGCTGACAATAATACTGTCGTTTTTCTAAATTTGAAAAGTCTAAAAATCCCATATTAACAGGTTTCTTCAGCTTATAAGCATAATCACCTGTCAGAAAAATATAGGAAATATGAGTTTGTAAAACTTGTATCGAACCCTGAATTGAATGGGAATAAAAGTCAGGTTTACTCATTTCTTGAATCAGAGTTTTATAGTTAATCATTATACTTAACTCCGTCATCTTCTCTGCTCATATTATAACAAAATTAAGATTTAATCATGAAAGAGTTAAATCACTCGATTTACAATAATTTATAAAAATTAATAGTTTTAAGCCCATTCCTCTCCCTCACATCAATTTTTTTTGATATATTGAATATAAAAAGAGACTACGATCTTGATCCTAAGGAATAAAGCAATGATTACCCAGCCAAGAAATGTCTTAAAAATGACGACTAAACCCGTATTTATTTTTATAGGAATATTAACATTTGCCAGTAGTTGTAGTTCTCCCAGCAATGAATCCCAAAATAATTCCTCTCAAACTGCCATTGAAATCGATGGTTCAAGTACGGTGTATCCTATTACCAATGAAATCGCCCAAGAATATCAACTCATTTCCTCTGATCAACCAGAAATTAGAGTGAAAGTATCAGGAACTGGCGGTGGTTTTCGTCGCTTTTGTAAAGGAGAAACCGACATCAATAATGCTTCACGTCCAATTACAACTTCGGAAATGAAAACCTGTGAAGAGAATGGGGTGAAGTATATTGAATTACCCGTTGCTTATGATGCGTTAACAGTTGTCGTTCATCCGAAAAACGATTGGGTGAATACCATCACCACTGAAGAATTAGAAACCATCTGGCAGCCTAGCGCTGAGAACAACATTACACAGTGGGATCAGGTGCGTTCCGATTGGCCCCGTCGTCCCTTAAACTTATATGGGGCTGGAACTGACTCTGGGACTTATGACTATTTTACCGAAGCGATTATGGGAGAAGCAGAAGTCAGTCGCCAAGACTACATTGATAGTGAAGACGATACCTTAATTGTGCGCGGTGTGAGTGAAGACCTTTATAGTTTAGGATATTTTGGTTACTCTTATTTTGAGGAAAATCGCGGAGACTTAAAAGCACTTGCCATTGATAATGGGGAGGGTGCAGTAGAACCTTCACGAGAAACAGTCAGAAGTGGTGAATATCAACCGTTATCTCGTCCGTTATTCATTTATGTAAATGCCAATGCTGTTGAAAACAAACCTGAATTAAAAGCATTTATGGAATACTATCTGACTCAGGGAAGACCTTTTGTTAATGTTGTGGGATCGATTCCGCTTCCCGATGAGATTTACAATTTAGCAGTGAAACGCATGGAAAGTAAACAAACTGGAACAGTGTTTGAAGGGAAAACCCCGATCAATTTTAAGATTGAAGACTTGTTTCGGAAAGAGGCGAAATTATCAGTTAATTTTGAAATGAATCAATAACCAGTTATCAGTGACCAGTTACCAGTGATCAGTTACCAAAAGAAAGGAGTCGGGAGTCGGATCAAAACGAATAACAAACAACGATGAATGTTGGGTTTCGTTTCCTCCACCCAACCTACAATTGGTAACTGTATTCACCCAACCTACAGGCTAAACTACGGGTTAAACTTGAGCTAGAATTTCTTTTGCTTCTTGTGGCTCTAAGCGGGGGCCGTAACTTGTTACTAAACGCGCAGAAGCAGCGGAAGCGAGTTTTCCCGCATCAGAATAACTCATACCGTTAGTAATTCCATAGAGGAATGCACCAGCAAACATATCTCCAGCGCCGACTGTATCCACTGCTTTTACGGAGTTCGGAGCAATTTCTATGAGATTATTTCCATCATAAACTAATGCTCCCTCAGCACCACGAGTAATCACAAAGCCTTTACTGAGGGTTTTCAGATAATCACAGGCTTTGGCTAAGTCTTCTGTTTCCGCCATTGTCAGTGCTTCGGTTTCGTTGGAAAAAATTAAGTCAATTCCTTGACCAATCATTTCGAGGAAACCTTGTTTAAAGAATTTTGCCATATTCAAGTCAGACAGGGAAAGAGCGACTTTGTTTCCTGCTTTTTGGGCGATTTCTCGCGCTTTGATCGCTGCTGCCTTGCTAGTGGGGTCAGTGACGAGATATCCTTCAATGTAGAGGTATTCTGAATCGGCGATCGCGCTTTCGACTAATTCTTTCTCGGAAAACTGAGCAGAAATACCTAAATGAGTATTCATGCTGCGATCGGCATCTGGGGTAACAAACACTAAACACTGTCCTGTAATGCCAGATTCCCGCTCTTGCTGTTGTAAATTGGTATCAATGCCAGCATCGACCAAATCTTGCAAATAAGACTCTCCCATTGCATCATTAGCCACTTTACAGGAATAGAAACACTTTCCACCAAACTGACTAATGGCAAACATGGTGTTAGCTGCCGATCCACCGCCGCTTTTCTTTCCCATGTAGTCGCCTAACTGGTTAATTAACTCTTGTTGGCGATCGGCTTCAATGAGCGTCATCACACCTTTATCAATTCCTAACTCTTGGAGGAGATCAGGAGTAACTTTAAACTCAATGTCTAACAGTGCGTTTCCGATACCATAGACGTTATATGCCATACACTTTCTCTTTTCTCTTTGCGATTGTTTACAATTTTGTTATTCTATCATTAAATTGGTGATTGGTTATTGGTTGTTTGTCGGTTGGGTTGAGGGTAAACAATTCAGAATGACTAATAGTTGTGCAACAGCTTTAATGAATTTGTCGATTCAAGTTTAGCCGATGAAAATTCTCTTAGTGGATGATGAAAAAGAATTAACAACCCCTTTGTCTCGCGTCTTAACCGAAGAAGGCTATCAAGTCGATGTGGCGAATAATGGTATCATTGGGGAAGAGTTAGCCGAAAAAAATGAATATAATCTGTTAATTTTAGATTGGTTAATGCCTGAAAAGTCAGGGTTAGAGGTATGTCGGAGTCTGCGATCGCGCAATCATCAAACTCCTGTTTTATTCCTAACGGCTAAAGATACTGTTGATGACCGTGTAGAAGGGTTGGATGTCGGTGCAGATGACTATATTGTTAAACCTTTTGAATTGCGAGAATTTTTAGCCAGAGTGAGGGCTTTATTACGGCGATCAACTCAAGAAAACATGATGAATTCTCGTCTCAAATTATCTGATTTAGAATTAGATCAAGACAATCAAATTGCTTATCGTAATCGCAGAGCGATCGAACTTTCAGAAAAAGAAACCAAACTCTTAAGCTATTTTATGCAAAACCCAGACCAACTGTTAACCCATCAACAAATTTATCAACATCTTTGGGGAGAAGACAGTCCCCCAAGTAGCAATGTTTTAGCAGCATTAGTCCGTTTATTGCGCCGTAAAATTGAAGCACCCGATGAGAAAACCTTAATTCATACTGTTTATGGAAAAGGCTATCGCTTGATCATTGACAAGTGATTATTCCGTTCGCGGCAAATTTGTTACAAGTTTCATTTGGAGGAGGAGCAAAATTCAAATGACAACCGAAAGATGGACAGATGAAATGGTTGACCAATTAGCCGCCTCTGTCAGGGAACTGAGACAATCTGACCAAGAAACCAGAGACTTGGTAAATTCTAACGCTCGTGTGATTCAAACCTTAGCCAGAACGGCGGCTGAAGCCCAAGAGGAAAGAGAAGCAGCCACAAGAGAACGTCAAGCTATCCTAGCAAGAATTGATGAGATGACAACAGAGATTCGAGGCTTACAAGTGGAAAATCAACGGATATTAGACCTCATTTTTGAATATATCCGTCGCAATGATGACCAAGAGAATGAATAAGAAAAAAGGCACTTTCAACAATTAATACCATTTTGAACAATTAGTGCTACAAAGTGACTACTACCTTAATAAGGGAGGAGTTTCTATTTTAAAAAAGAAAAACAGATCATCCGAGTATGCAAATTTATTTGTCACTGGTCACTTTGAACTGGTAATTTAAGTTGAGATTGCAATTTGCAACAAAAGTAAAGAAATAACTCGTTTAAATCCTTTACAGTAGAAGATAATCGGCAACATTAAACGGTAGGACTTGTAAAGCAACGCAACCTATGCACATTAGCGAAATTACCCATCCAAACCAGCTACACGGGTTATCCATTCGTCAACTGGAAACCATCGCCCGACAAATTCGGGAAAAACACTTAGAAACCGTTTCCACCAGTGGCGGACACCTCGGACCTGGTTTAGGAGTCGTTGAATTAACCCTTGGCTTATATCAAACCCTCGATTTAGACAAAGATAAAGTGATTTGGGATGTGGGACACCAAGCCTATCCCCATAAAATGATTACAGGACGCTATCAGCAATTCCACACCCTCCGTCAAAAAGATGGCATTGCAGGCTATCTCAAACGCTGTGAGAGCAAATTTGACCATTTTGGTGCTGGACACGCCTCGACAAGTATTTCTGCGGGGTTAGGCATGGCTTTAGCGCGAGATGCGAAGGGAGAAAACTTTAAAGTGGTTTCCATCATCGGTGATGGCGCTTTAACAGGCGGGATGGCACTAGAAGCGATTAACCACGCGGGACATCTCCCCCAGACTAATTTAATGGTGGTGCTTAATGATAACGAAATGTCGATTTCTCCTAATGTGGGAGCGATTTCTCGCTATCTCAATAAAGTTCGTTTATCGCCACCAGTGCAGTTTTTAAGTGACAATTTAGAAGAGCAATTTAAACATTTACCCTTTTTTGGCGAATCCCTCACCCCTGAAATGGAACGGATGAAAGAAGGGATGAAACGCTTAGCAGTCCCCAAGGTGGGCGCGGTGATTGAAGAATTGGGCTTTAAATACTTCGGACCCATTGATGGACATAACTTAAATGAATTGATTCATACTTTCAAACAAGCCCATCAAGTGCCAGGCCCTGTGTTTGTCCATGTGGCGACCACAAAAGGCAAAGGCTACGCGATCGCAGAAAAAGACCAAGTAGGCTATCATGCTCAAAGTGCTTTTAATATCGCCACAGGAAAAGCGCAACCCTCTACTAAACCCAAACCCCCGAAATACTGCAAAGTTTTCGCCCACACCCTAACCAAACTGGCGGAAAATAACCCCAAAATTATCGGCATCACCGCAGCAATGGCGACGGGAACAGGGTTAGATAAATTACAGCAAAAACTCCCCGCTCAGTACGTTGATGTGGGCATTGCTGAACAACACGCCGTTACCTTAGCTGCGGGTTTAGCGTGCGAAGGAATGCGCCCAGTTGCTGCCATTTACTCCACCTTCCTCCAACGAGCCTATGATCAGATTATTCACGATGTCTGCATTCAAAACTTACCCGTCTTCTTCTGTTTAGACCGTGCAGGAATTGTCGGTGCAGATGGCCCCACCCACCAAGGAATGTACGATATCGCTTATCTGCGCTGTCTGCCGAATATGGTGATTATGGCTCCGAAAGACGAAGCAGAATTACAACGCATGACTGTCACAGGAGTCAACTATACAGATAGCCCGATCGCGATGCGTTATCCTCGGGGCAATGGTATCGGTGTTCCTCTCATGGAAGAAGGTTGGGAACCTGTGGAAATTGGCAAAGGGGAAATTCTTCGCAATGGCGATGATATCTTGCTCTTAGGCTATGGGACAATGGTTTCTACCGCGATGCAAGCTGCAGAAATTCTCAGTGAACATAGCATCGAAGCCACTGTGATCAATGCTCGCTTTGTCAAACCTTTAGATACTGAGTTAATCTTGCCTTTAGCACAAAAAATTGGGCGTGTTGTCACCCTTGAAGAAGGTTGCTTAATGGGTGGTTTTGGCTCAGCAGTCACAGAAGCGCTCATGGATAACAACATCTTAGTCCCTGTAAAACGGTTTGGTGTTCCTGATAAGTTAGTGGATCACGCCAAACCCGAAGAAGCAAAAGCAGATTTAGGGTTAACCAGTTCTCAAGTTGCTGAACAAGTCTTGTCTGCATTCTTCACCACAGAAAAAGCAACTTCAGCAGTGAGACAATAAAGGCCATTCAAGAATTGAGGGAGAGGGGTTAATTTGCTCAAGCCAATTCTTCTTTCCCTCAACATTCAAAATTTTCAGGAAAAATAACTGATTAGTTCATTGGAGAGCATCAAATTGGTTGGTCATTGTTGCACTGAATTAAGCCCATAAATGATAAATCAATGCTAGAAATAATAAAGCCTTTTGCTGATTTTGAGTCAGCGGCACGTACTGTGTTATCTTATCTCCACCAACGTCTTGGTTTTAAACTTTGGATGGTCACTCGCACCCAAGGAGAAGACTGGATTACGCTACAAGTTGAAGATCATGGTTATGGTGTTAAAGAAGGAGATGTTTTTTGTTGGTCAGATTCTTTTTGCTCCCGTATGGTGGAGGGAAAAGGCCCCTGCATTGCTCCTCAAGTCAAGACTATCCCTGCTTATGTGGAAGCACCCATCGGAAAACAAGTTTCCATTGGCGCTTATGTGGGTATTCCCCTTGTTTTGAGCGATGGGTCGTTATTTGGAACACTGTGTGCGATCGACCCTGATCCGCAGTCGGAGTGGATTAAAGAAGAATTGTCCACTGTCGAACTATTGGCGAAACTCCTCTCGACCATTCTGGAAAATGAACTCAAATACAAAGAACAAGCGCGGAATCTCGAACGCATCCATGCAGAAGCCATGAGCGATATCTTAACCAAATTATACAATCGTCGGGGATGGGAGAAACTACTCGCTGCAGAAGAAAAACGCTGTCAACAGTATGGATATGCTGCGGGAGTGATTTATATCGATCTAGATGACTTAAAAAAAGTTAATGATACGGAAGGACACATTGCAGGCGATCGCTTAATCTACCATGCTGGACAAAGCATTCGCTTAGCCGTGCGAGAACAAGATATTATCGCTCGTCTGGGAGGAGATGAGTTTGCGGTGTTAGGAATAGAATGTGATCAACAACAGATTCAACAATTAGCAAAACGGATTCAAGCATCCCTAAATACTGAAAAGATTCGAGCTTCTGTGGGTTATGCGTCTCGTCACCCTAGTCAAGGATTAACCGTCGCTTGTGAGGAAGCCGATCAAAAAATGTATCAATGTAAGCGCCAAAAGAAAGAGCTTTCTACCAATGATGACTGCTAACTGGTCATTGTTTGCTGCTATCTGGTTAGATAAGCTAAGACGCATTAAATCGGGTATTTTTAAGTTAGCCCTGTTCCCTTGATTTTTCTCTGTCTTGCTTTTTCCCTTTCTGTTTGTCTTTTTTCTTCTTCTTCAAGGGTGGGAAAACTTCTTGAGCTTCTACTAGAATTAAATCTTTCCCTTTTCTCACGGCTTCTACTTCCCAAAATGCTCCTGCTTTCGGATTCACTAAGTTGCCTTGAATCTTAATAAAAAATGGAGGAAACCGTCGGAGTCCATTTTTATTGGGACAAATATTAATAGCAAAATTTCCTTGATCTTCATTCCAAAACAATAAATTTCCTCGAATGCTAAATCGATCTTCTAAAATACGGTCTGGCGGAAGACGATTTCCTTCTTCATCGCGATAACTTCCCTTGAGAATAAAGTGTAATGAAGGCTCTTTCTCTAAAGTTTTTAGCCAACAATTCCAGACTAATTCTTGAGTGGGAGGTTGCCACCATTTTGGAAATAATTCAGCCGAAAAAATGCCATCAGGGGTCATTAAGACTCCTTGGGCGCTGGCTGTATCGCTGGGAAGATAAAGACCTTTGACAATGCCAGTGCTACGATATTGGTTTTTCAGCTTAGGGTCTTGAATATACAGGGTCATTGTTTCCCAAGGTTAATTAATAACAGACTTAGCACAGCGAAAACCAACGAATAATTGACGCAGATGGGGATAATACCAGTTACGCCAGCAACGATCGAGCGCCCAGGGACAAGTTGCCCAACTTCCCCCTCGCAAGACGCGATGTTGGTTGTCGAAATACACTTCCGAATAACCACGATAGGGATAAAATTCAAAGTTGGGATAGGGGGAAAACCAAGAAGCTGTCCACTCCCAAACATTGCCTAAGAGGTCATAGCAGCCATGATGACTTCTTCCTGCGGGGTAAGCGTTAACTGGGGTGGTTTGTCCCACTCGCCTGTCAAAATTGCCATGAGAGGGGTTAGGGAAAGACTTTCCCCAAGGGTAGGGGTTTGATTGATCACAGGCTGCTTTTTCCCATTCCGCTTCCGTGGGTAGCCTTTTTCCGACAAAGTTGGCGTAGGCTTCTGCTTCGTACCAACTGACCCCATATACAGGATGATCTTCCCAGGCTTTATTTTCTGACCAATATAAGGGTTTGGCGACGGGATGATCTTGTAGCCATTGCCATCCTGCATTTGACCACCAGCGACGGGTTTGATAGCCTCCTGCGCTGATAAATTTGCGATACTGTCCACAGGTGACAGGAAAGCGATCGAGCCAATAGGATTCAAGATACACTGAATGGGCAGAACGAGCATTATCTTGGGGATGATTATTGCTGCCCATTGTAAACTCTCCTGCGGGAATTTTCACCATATCGGCAATCACTTCCCCTGTGGGGTTAGAAGGAGTTTGAGGATACACAGGCAGGCTGTTTAATTGTTGCAGTTGTAAGATTAAGCTGATGGTTTCGTTATGTTGACATTCATGGTGAATGAGCCACCACCAGAGGCGATTTTGTGCTTCTATGGGGGCAACTTCTAAATAGTCTAAAACGTCCGCACGAATTTTGTGGAGATAGTCGAGGATGGTTTCAAGGTTGGGGAGATTTTGCCGTTGGTCTTTGGGAAGGATATCAGCAGCAAATAGCTCACGATATTGAGGATACAGGGGAGGAGTGCCTTTGAGGTGTTCTAGTATCCATAACCCTTCTGTAAAGGCAATATGTCCCAAATGCCAGCCCACTGGACTAAAATCGGGATGGGCTTGCAGACAGAACTGCTGGTGGTTTATATTTTCAAATAAGTTTAGGCTGCGATCGCGCACAGATTGTAAGGCTTCACGAATAGCAGCGCGGTGTGATTGGGTCGGTGTTAACGCTTCCATCCTCTCCCACAGAAATAATCGTTTGTTCTGGACAACGTTTCCAGTTTCCCTCAAATAAGGGTTCGGATGCAATAATAACTGCATCGGGATAGTTAGGCTCATGCTCTAACCAGTATAAACTCGGGGCGGGCGATCGACTGGCAAAGCGACTGGCGACTAATTGTTGACCATCGGTAAGGATAACATTGGCGCAGAAATAAACATCGCCTTGGGTTTTTGCCATTTCCGCCAGTTGGCTTAAAGCCGTTTCTACAGCTTGGGCTAAGGATAGTTTAGGCTGTGTGTAGAGTTGATGGAGAATTAAGCCAAAAATATGTTCAGAATCAGTAGTTCCCTGAATATGCAGATAAACCTCATCGCTGAGACTTAAGCGCATCGGACGATATAAGGTTTTGCGAAACTGATTAATATAGCCATTGTGGGTGAATAGCAGGGGATGAGATAAGGAGAGTCCTTCGCTACTGAAGGGTTGACAGTTATTTAAATCAACCGCTAAGCCCGGGGTGGCACTGCGAACATAGCCCAACCAACAACCGCTTTCCACATAACGACTGATTTGGGATAAATTAACATCGCTCCAAATGGGCATAATCTGTTTGTATATGTAGGGAAAAGCTGCTTTTTGCGGATGATACCAACCAACCCCAAAGCCATCAGCATTCATTAAGGCTGATTCCATTTCTTTGGGTTGATAGGCTTGAACAACAAGGGAGTGTTGGGGTTGGGTTAAGAGTCGATCGAGTTGGATGGGTGAACCGAGATAGCCAAGAAGACGGCACATAACTATTTGTTATTGGTTATTTGTTATTTGTTATTTCTTCCCCCTTCATAAGGAGGTTAGGGGGGTAAGTTCCTCATAACGGAGCAACCTACTATGAACCAATTAATTAACTTTTAACCCGACGGATGGGGAGGTTTGCGGTGAGGGCAGTGATTCCCGCATCGCTTTCGAGATTAAACTCAGTGCTTTCGAGGTCAATCTCTACATAACGAGCAACCACTTGTAAGATTTCTTGGCGCATGGCTTCTAAGGTTTCTTCGCTTAAGCCTGAGCGATCGTGAGCAATAATGAGTTTTAAGCGCTGTTTTGCCTTATCTCGGCTGCTTGGGGCAGGATTACGGTTAAAAATACGTTCTAGAAGTTCCATCATCTTGTTTGTTGATTATTCATTCTTTTAAAGAGGTTCTGTAAACCAGCGACGAATCCGTTGAAGCAGATTTTCTTCCCTTGCGGTTAAGTTGAGAAAGCCCACTTCTTCTCCCCCTAGCCGTCTAGCAATATTATTAAAAGTTTGCCCGGGAGTGGAGAGTTTTTCTTCTAATACTAACGGTTCTCCTCGGTTACTAGAGACAATCACACGCTCATCGTCTGGAATAATTCCTATGAGGGGAATCGCCAGAATTTCGAGAATGTCTTCAACACTCATCATGTTATTGGCTTGAACCATTTCTGGTCTGATCCGATTGACAATTAGTTTAATATTACTCACACTGTTGGCTTCTAATAATCCGATCACGCGGTCAGCATCCCTAACAGCAGCCACTTCTGGGGTGGTAACAATTAGGGCTTCGGTCGCTGGGGCGATCGCGTTTTGAAAGCCCATTTCAATCCCTGCGGGACAGTCAATAATCACAAAATCATAGTCAGGTGCGAGACGAGTCACTAAGTCTTTCATTTGTTCCCGACTAATGGCATCTTTTCCCCGACTTTGGGCAGCGGGAAGCAACACCAGTCCTGAGTGACGTTTGTCTTTGACCAACGCTTGTTCAAGGCGACATTCCCCATTAACGACCTCGATCGCTGTATAAACCACCCGATTTTCTAATCCTAACAATAAGTCGAGATTGCGGAGTCCAAAATCGGCATCTACCAGCGCAGTTTTATAGCCTAATTTTGCCAAAGCAGTGCCAATATTTGCCGTGGCGGTGGTTTTGCCAACGCCACCTTTCCCAGAGGTGATAACAATAATTCGGCTCATAATTGTATTGTCTTAGACAGATTTAAAGTCAAGTTTCCATTATTCCCTAAGTTGGGATTTCTTCCCAAATTTCTTTTTCCTCAAGATAGCGATGAGTTTTGAGAAAATCCAGTCCTCTTTTGATGCGAATTCCTTCTTTTGTGATGCAAGCAAGTTCTGGTTGTTGATCGCTGGGGGGAGTTTGGGGCGGACGAGCCACTAAATCAGCAATCCGTAGCTGAGTGGGTTGTAGATACAAACTAAAAATCCGACAAGCGCGATTCCCTTTCACTCCTGCATAAGTCAGACCTCGTAACCTTCCCCAGATTATAATATCTCCTCGGGCGATAATTGCTCCTCCTGGATTGACATCCCCAACAATGATTACTGTGCCATCGTGACGAATTTCCATCCCAGAACGAACCGTTGTTTTTAAGTATAGGGGCTCACTGTACTTAAATTGAGGGGTATTCAGAGATGGCTCTTTGGGTAAAACGGGAGGGGGTTGAATCACGGAATAGCCATTAGTTGCAGCAGCGACGGCGGTTTGTCTGCGGGTGGTTTCTACGGAGTGCAGTTGTAGTTTAACCTGAGCTAGGGCTTGGGCGATCGCGCTCAGTTGTGATCCATCGAGGAGGCGATCGCGGGCTTTGAGGCAAACGAGGGTTTGTGCTTCCCAAAACTGTTCACTAGCATTGAGGCGATGATTTAAATGTTGCCACAATTCCGACCAATCGTTGACCACATCCAGAGCAGGTGCTGGGGGAAGATATAACAACACTTGTCGATCGTCTCGTTTTAAGCGCACTGGGGATTCTTCAGCCGTGTAACCATTTTTATTCATTGTTATTTGTCCTGACTGGGGCGAACTAAAATAACAGTTCCGTGAAAGCGATTGGCAATCATAGCAGGAAGATTATTTTCAAAGGTTGATTCTAACACCAACGATCGCGAAGCTCGTTGATATGTCGTCAGTAAAACAATAACATCACAGGCTTTTTCTTGGGCTAAGTGCAACACCTGATTTTCTTTTCCTTGACTTGATAAAGGAATCGCTTGTACCATTGCGTGTAGTTTTTTACTTAACTCTTGTGCTTTGGTGGCGAGGGCTGTTGAAATCCTGTTTGGGTCTTCTTCATGGCTGTTTGTATCACATAAAATGTAATCTGGAGAAGGAGTAGAAGCACTTAACCGAGGCAAGAGCGCTAACAGTTTTTCTGCTTGGGGATCCCCGATCATGATCGGAATTAACCAACGAGTTGTTTCTTTTTCACTGGGGTTCACTTTGGGATTCCGTTTAATTAACACTACATCACATTTCGATCGTCTCACAATTTTTCCAGCTATGTTACCAAATAAATGTCCTGTGAAAATATTTTTTGTCCCTTTCCAACCCATGATTAACAAAGAGATTTTTCGATCTTCAATGACTTCTAAAATCCCTTCACTTTCATAATGAGTGGTTCGCAGTTGAGTATGTACGGAAATCCCTTTTTGCAGAGCAATGGTTTCTGCTTGTTGTAACAATTCCCGACCCACACTCGGATCAACCCAAACTTGATGAGGCGCTAGGTTACGAGGGACTTTGATTAAGTGTAGTAATTCTAATTCTGCTTGGGAAAATTGCGCGATCGCGCTGGCAAATTCCGTTAAACTAACAACAGTATTCGGATTGGCAATGGGGACTAAAATGCGTCCTTTTCCAATAGCGGGAGAGCGTGTTTGATAAATGGGATAAGAGGGTTCTGTAATCACACGATCAGCAATAGCTTGATCGAAACCTTTACTATTGTGTAATTCTTCCACTTCTGCGCGGATGATATCACTACGAGTAATAATTCCTACTAGGCGATCGCGCTGCGTGACGGGTAAGTGAGACAATTGATAGCGATTGAGCAAGTATAGCACCTCTTGTAAGGAAGCAGTGGGAGTGACCCGCACAGGGCGATAGGTCATCATATCTCTCAACGTTACTGGCTGCGATCGCCCCATAAACTTTCCTAAATCATCTTGAGTCATCAATCCCACTAATTTTCCTTCCTCCACCACAGGAAAACCCCGATGAGGAGAGCGAGAAAACGCCTGACAAGTTTCATCGAGAGTTAACTCTGGGGAAAGGGTTTCCACCTGAGACTGCATCACTTCTGCTGCTGTCAGACGAGCCAGAAGCGGGTCAACTTGGGTTTCTTCGCGTAGATTAATCCCTTTTGCTGCTAACAAATGTTGATACAAAGAGCCACGAGAAAGGCTTTCTGCGACCAAATAAGCCACCGCACAGCTAATCATTAAAGGTAAGACTAACTCAAAATTAGCAGTCAGTTCAAACACAATGACGATCGCCGTGACAGGCACTCTGACAACAGCCGTAAACATGGCCCCCATCCCCGCCAGCGCGTAAGTGCTGACACTTCCCGTCCCCACCAGAGACATTTCCGCAACACCGATTAAATAGCCTAGTGCCGAGCCGATAACGAGGGCTGGGGAAAATAATCCCCCAGGAGCGCCTGAGCCATAAGCGAGCAAAGTGAGGGCAAAATAGGCAATGAGCGCGATCGCTGTCACTTGCCAACCCCCTTCCCCTGTAATTAAAAAGTCTCGTAATCCTGCATTATCGCGGAAAAACGGTGGCAGTGCCGCAACAATTGACCCAGAAATCAACCCCGCCATTGCGATCCGTAATGGAACCGGCCAAGAGAGATTTTGATAAAAGCGAAGACTAGAGAGGATTCCCCGATTGAATAATACCCCTAACAACCCTGCACTAATCCCCAGAACGAAAAAAAACGGAATCTCCCGAGAAGCAAAGGTAACTTGCCAATCATTTTGGGAAACTAACCCCGAAAGATTCACCTCTGATGACCCTAATAACCGAGAGACAACCGCACCTGTAAACGAAGCCAGAATCGCTGTTTCCAGAGTAAAGCCAGAAATATCTCGCATTAACTCCTCAACCACAAACACAATTCCCGCAATGGGCGTGTTAAACCCAGCAGCTAACCCCGCAGCAGCGCCAGCAGCAATCATCTGGGGACGATGACGAGGAGAAGTGGGCAGCCAAATCGTCAACTGGGCTGCTAAAGCTGCACCAATATGCACCGTTGGCCCGCGCCTACCTAGGGTAAAACCAGCCCCTAAAATAAAAATTGTCCCTAACATCTTCACCAAGGCCGATCGCAGGGACAGGGACATGGGAAACTGAGCTAAAACTGCCTTGACTTGTGGGATTCCGCCACCACCCGCATCAGGCGCTAACCATTGTAAACATAATCCTGTTAATCCTCCGAAAAGAAAGCCTCCAATTGGAAGGATGATCCAACCATATTCATTGGCTGCTGCAACCCGATAGCCACCGAGCCAACTAATTCCTTGTTTGAGGGTGAGGGCCGCCAACGCAGAAATCACCCCAATCAGACAGGCTTCAAGGAGTGCGTAACGTTGATCAACCGGATGTAAGCGCAGAAATTTGAACCAAGAGGGGAACATTAATCATTAATCATTGATAATTGATCATTCGTCCTTTGACAGGATCAGGTTTGCCATTGCTCTTAGGCTATTGATCATTGGAAAAACTGACTTTATTTAAAATAATAATCAGTAACCGTAAGCCTCCCAGAATTTGGGAAGTGATCATCAAAGCATCGATCGCGTTTTCCTTCCCAGTTTCCGATAAAACAGGATAATATGGATCAAAATTAGATAACCTATTATTAATTTAAGAATAGTAGCAGATTAATGAATCCTTTACCCTCAGAACGTCCCCAAAAATTATCATTAGGATGGTTGGAACAAGAGATTTTAGAAATCATCTGGACACTGGGTTGTACCAGTGTTAAAGCGATTCATGAGCGCATTTTAAGCGACCCTGATCGCGAATTGGCTTATACTTCAGTAACGACGGTTTTGCAACGCTTAACGAAAAAAGGCTGGCTCACTTGTCACAAGCAAAGACGAGTGTTTTATTGGCAAGCTAAATTTTCCAAGGAAGAAGCGCAAGCAATGAGAGCTTATGAACAGTTAAATCAGTTTTTAGCAGTCAGTAATCCTGATTTAGTTGCGTCCTTTGCCGATCGCCTTGACAGTACCAGTTTAGAACAACTGGACGCGATCGCGCTGCGGTTAAGAGAAATTCGTCAACAACGGGAGGAACAAGAGTAATGCACACAATCATGATTGTTCTAGCTTTGAGCAGTGCTATAATCTTTCGTTGGCTGTGGTTTCCCCAAACTCTCAATTACACCCAACGCTGGGAACGCACCCTCTTTTATTTTCTGTTTCCTCCCCTGTTATTAATGATGACTGCGATCGCAGTTTTCGGCATGGGAACACAAGGAGAAATGTGGGGTCTCAAAACTGGTAGATTGAGTTATGGACTGACCTTGTTATTTATCTTGTTTACGATCGCAGTTTTATTGTGGCAATTGTATCGCGGGGCGCGATCGCGTCAACTCCTCTCTCAAACCACCGATGCTGCGATCGCTGGTCACGCTGCACGTCTTCTCCCTACTTCCCTTCCTTACAGCGCTCAAATTGGTTGGTGGAATTCGCAACTGGTCATCAGTGAAGGATTACTCTCTATCTTAGATACTGATCATCTCAAAGCCGTAATTGAACACGAACAAGCGCATCTTTACTATCGAGACACCTTTTGCTTTTTCTGGTTAGGCTGGCTATATCATGCAACTGCTTGGTTACCGAACAGTCGCCGTCTTTGGGAAGAATTACTCTTTTTACGGGAACTGCGTGCTGATTGGAAAGCAGCGCAAACAGTTGATCCCTTACTGTTAGCTGAGGCTTTAGTCACGGTTGCTAAATTTAGCGTTCACTATCCTGAAGTGGGCTGTGCTGCGCTGAGTTGTACTGGGAGTAAAAGCCGTTTAGAAGAGCGTGTAGAAGCGCTGATGAATGAGGAAGAAGTGATTACGCCTCCTTTGATGAGTTTAGTCTGGACATTAACCCCCTTAATCACCATACCTTGGCATCAATGTTAATTTCAGCAAGCCCCCCTAGATCAGGCAGGGCTGTTTCATTCTAAAACAAAAGGTAAAATGAGAGGGAGATCGGGAAGTGGGGAAGTGGGGAGAAGAATATATGTCGGAAAATTCTCAAAAATTAATCAATAATAATGACCAATAACGCTGACAAATGGCTTTTGAAAAAGACTAAGGATTTGAATTAATTCCCCCTTTCCCCCTATTTCCCTATCTCCTCCTCAGTCTTAACCGAGAATGAAACAGCCCCCCTAGATCAGGGGGGCTGATTAAAGATTAATTACTCCTCAAAATTAGGGAATTGAGAAGATTCTTTCTGCTTGAGAGCATTAGGTTGAGAAGATTCTCCCTGCTTAGGCGCACTATTGCCTAAACGTTCTACAGTGGCTGGTAGATCAATTCCTGTGGTTTCTCGTAATTGTTCCATAAAGGCTGCTAATTTGGTCGCATTTCCCCCATTAGCTGGATCAATCACTGTCACTTTCTGGACATCAATTTCAGGAACGGTACTGACCATACTTGATAACAGAGGTTCAAGTTTCTGGAATAAGAAGATTTCTCTAGCATTGTCTCCAGCAGCAATCCAAGACTCTGCCAAACGTCTTAAACCTTCGGCTTGGGCTTTCCCATCCTCAATGATACTCGCTGCTTGTCCTTTTGCATCTGCTTTTGCCCGTTCACAGTCTGCTTCAGCAGGTGCGACCACATCTGCTTGCAATTGCTGTTCCACTTGTTTGCGTCGTTCCCGTTGTACGGCTAATTCCGCTTGGGTACGAGCAACTTCTGCTGCAATTTCGGATTCTGCTTCGGCAATTCCCGCTTCTCTTTGGGTGAGGGCATCTTGCAGACGACGGTTTGCTTCGGCGCGAACTTTGGCAATTTGAGCATCCACTTGGCGCAGAGAGGTGTTTTTATTGTTTTTTGCTGCTTGTAGGGCTGATTCTGTTTTGGTTCTAGCTTCTGTGATCCGAGCATCTCGCAATAATTCCGCCCGTTGTTTGCGCCCGATCGAGTTAAGATAGCTTACATCATCAGAGATGTTCTGAATTTGCAGGTTATCCAGAACCAAGCCTAACTTTTGTAAGTCGTCTTCTGCTTCTTCCAAAAGATTCCGCACGAAAGCCATTTTGTCTTCATTCACCTGTTCCGGTGTCAGACTGGCTAAAACCCCTCTCAAGTTTCCTTCTAGGGTCTGTTGGGCGATTTTCTCGATTTGTTGCTGAGTTTTTCCGAGGAGGCGCTCGATCGCGTTGTGAATGATTGGCTCTTCCCCCGCAACTTTAATGTTAGCAACCCCATCCACTTTTAAGGGAATCCCGCCTTTTGAGTAAGCATTGGTTACTTTCAACTCAATAATCATGTTAGTCAGTTTCATCCGAAACACTTTTTCTAATAAGGGTGTACGGATGCTGCTTCCCCCTTTGACGAGGCGATAACCTACGGTTTTTTCTCCGCCAACGGGTTGACGAACCCCTGCAAAAATGAGGATTTCACTGGGCTGACAGATGTAATATAAGTTTTTAATGACCAGTGCGATGGAGCCGCTGCCCAAGAGTAGAACAAATATGGTAATAATGGCAGTCATTAGTTTTCCTCCTTCGTTGCTTTAATATTTTGTTCGTTATTTTTTCCCATCAGGGTAACGCCCAAGGTTTCTTCTGATTGATGTAAAAACTGGCGAATCATTTCAGGGTAGGCGTTAGACAGAGAAGCTATCGCTTTTCCATCACCATTGTCAATGACATTCACCTCCCCTAAATGCAAGCGATGGGGAACTTTCGCAGCTTGTTTTAAGATCATTTCCATCTGTTGCACAAGGAATAATTCTGAAGCATCAACTCCTGTTTCCCGCCAAATTTGCGCTAACATTTCGTTAACTTGTGCTGAGGCTTTGGTATTCTCAGCGAGCTTGGCTGCATTGCCTTTTGCTTTGAGTTCGTCTGCTTGTTGTTGTGCTTGTGCAGGTAAGACTTCATCGACTTCTAAACGCGCTTTTTCCATTTGCGCCCTCACCGCTTGTAACTCTTGCTGCGCCCGTGCTTTGGCTTCTTGCGCTGCCATGACGGTGCGCTCTTCTTCCACTTTGGCTTCTTTTTCCACTTCTGCGGTGATACGTCGCAGTTCGTTTTCCTTTTCTTGGATCAGGGTGCGGGCTTGAGTTTGGGCTACTTCCGATTCGCGATCGCAGTCTGCTTCGATTTGTTCTGCTTCGGCAACTGCGTTCGACTCAGCAATTTCTGCATCCCTCAAAATTGTAGCAATTTGTTGTCGCCCAATGGAGTTGAGATAATCCACTTCATCGGAGACGCTTTGAATTTTCAGAGTATCCAGTTGTAAACCCAGTTTTGCTAAGTCACCACTCACATCATTAGCAATACGGGCTGCAAATTCAAGTCTGTCTTCATTTAACTGTTCTGGTGTCAGCGTTGCCACAACCCCCCGCAGGTTTCCTTCTAAGGTTTCTCTGGCGACACGGGAAATCTCATTGCGACCACGCCCTAAAAAGCGTTCAATGGCATTACCAACCAGTGACCAATTTCCTGAAATTTTAACATTTGCGATCGCTTGAATATTAAGAGGCGTTCCTCCTTTGGCGTAAGCATTGGTCACTTCAATGGGAACAGGCATCGTGGTTAAATCCATTGTTTCCACTTGTTCAATGATAGGAATCCTATAGGTACGTCCGCCATAGATTACCCGATAACCCAACTTTTGACCATCTTCGCGTTTGTATTTACGACCTGAAATAATTAAAATTTTATTGGGGTCGCAAATTTGAACAAAACTATTCACGGCCCCGATCAGAATAATCACCACAAAAATAATCACTGCGATCGTGATCGGTCCTCCAAGCGAGTTAATCAGAACGTTGCTTTGTGCTAACACAGGAGAAGAAGCGGAAACTTCCACAACGGTTTCTTCCTGCATTTGCATTTTCTGTTGTTTTTGAAACATAATTTTTTTCGACTCCTTATGGTTCTAGAATTTTAGGCTTAATTATCTTTTAACTGATCTGCTGAAACAACCCAAAGACGATTATCTTCATAAGAAACCACTAAGACTTGTTCTCCACGTTGAAACTCTTTATTTTCTTCAGTCATTGCGGAATAGCCAACCGTTGAGCCTTTTAAGGATAATTGAACCTTGCCCCGAGAACTAGCATCAAAGGGAATTTCAACGGTTCCGATCGCGCCCACAAAGTCTTGAGTGCGGGTCATACTGTTAGTAGAATTCCCCCCTAAACTTCTTAAAATTAGGGCGATCGTCGTCCCGATTGTCAATCCCAACACCAAAGAAATTAGAGCAATTAAAGGCTGTCCTAAATTCGGGTCTAACCAAGTTAACGCCAGTCCACTCAACCCAAAAAAACAAAGTCCAAATGTCCAAAACTTAAAGCTAAAAAAGGGTAACCAAAGGGTTGGTTTGGATTTGGGTTTGCCGAGCCAAGGATTACTTTCTTCTTCAACTTCTTTTTGTTTAGTGCCAAAATCAACATCATCAAAACCATCTAAACTAGCATCAGCATCCACCTCAGCATCTAGATCAAAGTCAGCTTCCGGATCAAAATCAAAATCCTCTAAACCCCCTGTTATAGAAAGAGCCACGAAGATACCGCCAATTAAAGCACAAGCTAGATAAATAACGAGCATTTTTTTAAGAAAAAGTTTTGGTGGGACTGCAAGGGAGCAATCTAGTTCACCCGTCTGTCTTTTAATATAAACAAAGTGACCTGAGAAGTGCAAGAAACATTAATTAATAGTTATAGTTATCTAAAATACTAAAGAGAGCGCTGCGAATTTAGCCCCCCACACTTGGAGGGCTTGAGCGATCACTGCTTCTCCCAATTCTTAAGTCTTGATTGTCGTGCGTAGTCAAGAAACCCCCTTAGCAGTACCCTAGTATCAAGTTGAATTAAATAAAATACCTATGGAACTCGATCGAGCAAGCGGAATACTCCTACACCCGACTTCCTTTCCCAGTCGTTATGGAATTGGAGACTTAGGTGCAGCAGCTTATGAATTTATCGATTTTTTAGCAGGAAGCCAACAACAAGTGTGGCAAGTGCTTCCCCTTGGACCGACTGGGTTTGGCAGTTCCCCTTATTTATCCTATTCAGCACTCGCTGGGAACCCTCTGTTGATTAGTCCAGACAAGTTAGTCGAAGAAGGATTACTCACCCAAGGAGAAGTGGATCAGTTTCCGAATTTGCCTTGGGAAAGAGTAGATTTCGATCGCGTTGAACAGATAAAAATGCCCTTATTGCGTCAAGCCTTTGAACGTTTTGCGAAACTGCCAGATGACCAACGGGGCGCTTATCATGAGTTTTGCGATCAGCACAGCTATTGGGTGGAAGATTTTGCCTTCTTCATGGCGCTCAAAGAGGCCCATAATGGAAGCAGTTGGCATCAATGGGAAGAAGGGCTCTGCAAGCGTGATCCGAAGACCCTCAACGAATGGAAAGAGAAACTAGGCTGGGAGATTTACTATCATAAATATCTCCAGTTTGAATTTTATCGTCAGTGGAAAAGTCTGAAAAACTACGCCAATGAACGGCAAGTTAAAATTCTCGGTGATATCCCTATCTATGTCGCCCATGACAGTATGGCGGTTTGGGTTCACCAAGACATTTTCTGCCTTGATCCTCAAACCTGTGAACCTGCTTTAATGGCGGGTGTTCCCCCAGATTATTTCAGCGAAGGGGGACAATTATGGGGAAATCCTGTGTATAACTGGGAAAAAGTAGAAGCTAATGGCTTTGACTGGTGGCTGAATCGCTTTGAAGGAACGCTTGATTATGTTGATTTACTGCGGATTGACCATTTTCGAGGGTTTGAGTCTTTTTGGGCAGTTCCCCAAGGAGAAAAAGACGCTCGTAATGGCTATTGGGTGAAAGCGCCAGGAGAGAAGTTCTTCCATATTTTACGAGAACGTCTGGGTGAATTACCCATTGTTGCCGAAGATTTAGGGATTATTACCTCTGATGTGGAGGGATTACGAGCGCAGTTTAATTTTCCAGGGATGAAGGTCTTACACTTTGCCTTTGATTCTGGTCCAGAAAATCCCTATTTGCCTTTTAATTTTCACGATCGCAACTGCTTGGTCTATACAGGCACTCACGATAATGACACCACCGTTGGCTGGTATAAAAAGCGCAATGCTGAACAAAAAGAAGTGGTGCGCCAATATGTCGGTGGTATTTCTTCAGAAGGGATTCAATGGAGTATGATTCGCTTGGCGCTGGGTTCAGTAGCTAATCAAGCGATGATTCCGCTACAAGATGTTCTCGGTTTAGGAAGTGAAGCGCGGATGAATACTCCCAGCCAGTTAGGGGATAATTGGGACTGGCGCTATGGTCGCGAACAACTCACTGATCAGTTGCGCGATCGCCTTGGACTGTTGACAGAACTCTATGGTCGCGCCCCCCGTTAGAACCTAGTTGATCACTTGTCGCTGCTTCCCCCCTAGTTTTTCAAGGGGGGATTATTTATTTTGATTGCTCGATCGGTTGGGAGATTTCAATTTTGATCTAAAATTCTACTGATTAATGGTTAATTCTTTAACGAGACCTTGAGCGAGATTGCGTTCCCGTTCGTAAGGTTTACTAATTGATTCTGGTAGTTGCTCTGACCGCGCGATCGCCCTCTGAAAGTGCTTAACGGCTTCCTCTGCTTGTCTAACTTCCTTGGTTTCTTTTGCCAGGTTATACAAAATTTGCCCTTTGAGATAATGAATTTCAGGATTATTGGGTGTTGCAGCCAGAGCTTTATTCACCGCAATTAAAGCCTTTTCATAGTTTTCTAAATCGCGATAAGCAATGGCAAGGCCGCGATCGACCAGATAATTGGGACGAGCATAATTTTGAAAGCGCTCGATCGCGTGTTCTGGTTCAAAAAAGGGCAAATTCACCGCTAAAATTAAATCTAAATAGCCCTTGATCAAATTTAATTCTGGGTCTTCTGCATCCTCTTTTTCTGCTAAATCTAAATGATTAAACATTTTTTGTAAGTTTTTAAAAACACTAAAAGACCCTTGAGTTTCATATAAATAACTGCCCTCTAAAAAATAACCAACGGCTAAATATAAATGATGCCTTAATGGGTCAGTTTCTTGGATTTCTTTTGCATAAAATAACGTTTGAGTGGCTGCTTTTTTCACCGCTTCCCACTCTTCTTCCGTATAAGCAAGAGAAGCAATTAAGGCATAAGCAAGGGGATCGATTTCTTGGGGAACTTGTTCTAAAATGGTGTGAGCTTGTTGATAGTTTCCCTGAATAAACATAGCTTCAAAAGCAGCTTCTGTCTGAGCGCTAATCGGACGGCGATCGCGGTTGCGAAAAGGGTCTTGCGCGATCGCACTGGGTGGGTATAAAATAAATAAAGCAGCGATCGTTGACATAGCCAAAATTTGTTGAAACTGAGAAAAGATGCGAGATTGTTTGGTCTTCATATTCTATTAATCAATGATTAACTACGATGGAAATTTATGTTAGAACTCAAAAACTTAACCTATCACCCAACAGCAACACCAGAACCGATTTTAAGACAGATCAATCTTCAACTCCCCCCTCAACAATTAGGATTAATCATTGGACGCAGTGGGTCAGGAAAAAGCACACTCCTTGAAATTTTATCAGGTTTAGCAGAGCAGACCCAAGGGAGAATTTACTGGGGACAGAAAGCGCTCATTTCTGAAGATTTACAAGAATTAGCAGGATTAGTGTTTCAGTTTCCCGAACGCCACTTCTGTGGCACAACCATTTTAGAAGAATTACGCTTTGGTCATCCTGAATTAAATCATAGCCAAGTTACAGAGGCGCTACAAGAAGTTGGCTTAGATCATCTTTCCTTATCCACCTCTCCTCATGCCTTAAGCGGAGGACAACAAAGACGACTCGCTTTAGCAGTCCAATTAATTCGTCAACCTAATATTCTCATGTTAGATGAACCAACAGCAGGGTTAGACTGGTCAATGCGAAGTCAGTTAGTCAAATTATTAGCAAAATTAAAAGAACATTGGACGCTGTTAGTAGTAACTCATGATTCCAAGGAATTAATGTCCGTGGCTAATTATTGTTGGCGCATTGAAAAAGGTAAAATTTCTACAGTGGATTTATAATTAATCAACGGTTTATGGCTATAGCAATGACCAGTTATCCAGTCTGATTAAGGGGTAAGAGGGAAAAGTGATAACATTCGTTGTTCCTTTCTGATTAAAATAGTCTCTGACTCCATCAAAGAACAACCAATAAATTTGATAACATAGAATTTGCTAGTGACAAATCAAAGGCATGGGAAGCGAAACAATTACTCTACTCTCCAATCGGGAAATTGAAAAAATGCGAAGTGCAGGGCGCTTGGCTGCTGCACTCCTTGATCATCTAGAAACAATGATCAAACCAGGCGTAACCACGCTTGAACTCAACGATGAAGCAGAACGCTGGACACAAGCGCACGGTGCAACCAGTGCCCCTCTCGGTTATCATGGTTTTCCGAAATCAATTTGCACCAGTGTTAATGAAGTGATTTGTCACGGGATTCCTAATGAAAAAGAAGTCTTGAAAGATGGCGATATCATCAACATTGATGTCACTCCCATTCTCGACGGTTATCATGGGGACACCTCGCGGATGTTTATCGTAGGGACTCCTTCTCCTGTAGCGAAGAAACTCGTTGAAACCACAAAAGAATGTTTAATGCGTGGGATTGCTGCCGTGAAGCCAGGGGGAAGAATCGGTGATATTGGCGCTGCAATTCAGGAATATGCAGAAGCGCAAGGCTTTTCCGTAGTGCGTGATTTTGTCGGACATGGGGTGAATCGGGTTTTTCATACTGCTCCTCAAATCCCACATTATGGCACGCGAGGGAAAGGAAAACGGATTCGTCCTGGGATGGTTTTCACCATTGAACCCATGATCAATGAAGGGACTTATGAAGCGAAAGTTTTAGAGGACAAATGGACAGCAGTGACGAAAGATGGGAAACTGTCTGCTCAGTTCGAGCATACGATCGCAGTGACAAGAGAAGGAGTAGAAATTTTGACCTTGCTAGAATAGTTGAACAATCCTTCAATTTTACGACCCACGGAAAGCACTCCAACACGCGATCGAGTTTATTCTTGATTGAAGCTCAGCTAGGTGGGCCTTGCCCACCCTTGTTGAGAAAGCTATTGATGGAGTTTTAGGACATTATACGGCTCGATCGAGTTGGGGAGAATGAAAGCCCGGACAAATAATAATCACAGTTAACCTAACTTAACAGCAGTGCCAGTGGCAGTAATGACCAATAAAGCCCCTTCTTGATCAACGTTAATTGTTCCTGTATCCACTTTAATCCCAATCACCGCATCTGCACCCAAATTTTCCGCTCTTTCTGCGAGTTCTTCCACGGCTTCTTGTTGTCCTTTTGTAAACAGTTTTTCATAACTGCCAGTGCGTCCGCCAAAAAAGTCCCGAAACCCTGCAAAAAAGTCTCTTAAAGCATTACCTCCATAAACCACTTCTGCGGTAACAATACCTAAATACTCCTCGATCGTTTGTCCTTGTAAACTGTCTGTAGTTGTTGTTAGCATAGATTTTGATCCTTTTTTACTCAATGTTATTATTTTAACAGTCGAGCAAAGCCATTCCTTTATTTACCTTCTCATTAATTGTCACTCTCGAAGCCAGTATTTATCTCCATTAAAATGAATGAGATGAGTTGGACTATCTGCTAACCAAACATGAGTCTCCAAAGTAATTGTTTTGATTATTTTCTTAAACTCTGTAAAAGACTCAAAAGCATTGATAAACGCAAGATGAGCCGAACATCCTTGAAACGAGTTTAAAAGGCGATCTCGCCGTTCAACATTGATTTCACCACCTGTTTTAACCGCTTCTACAATTGCTAAAGTATTTTTATCAGTGCGATATAAAATCACATCTGGCATTTCTCTACTATTGATTAACTGAGCGATATCAATGTTTAAAACTGATAAAAAATCCTTTTCAAATACTGAATCATAACGCTTTTCTGCATCTCCAATATAAAGTACAGTATCTAACTGAAATTGAGGAGCAAATTCCTTAATGATACTTGCAATCAGGGGATTTTGACCTCCAGGAGATAATGTAATTTCTTTTCCATTAGGAAGTTTGATAGGAATTCTATTTAACTCTCTAGCTGCTTCATATCTTTCTGTCAGAGTTTGATATTCCATTAAAAACTGATTCAGCTTTTCAGAATATTTTTGACTTCCGAAAGACTGAACAAGCTCTAATAACTCATCATTAACTTGATAACAATACTTACTGCTGTTTTTGCTTCTTTGAGGATCATCAGGGTTAGGCGTTACAAGATAAGCATCAACCAGAATTCCAACACATTCATCTCTAATGGTTTCGCGAGTATTTGGCTTAAAAGAAGCCCAACCTAATTCTTCTATCTTTTCCATTAAAGGGGTGATTCTCCAAAGCTCATTAGTTGCTTCTGACCAAGATTTTTCAGGAGACATTCCTAGTAAAGTTAGAAATACATATACTGGAGTATTACCCAGCATTTTTTCCGTTAAACCGATATCTCGAATGATTTTTCGGGCTTCTTCCATTAGCAATTCTAGCTCACGAGAGGACATAATGCTTTACTCTTAAGAATTAAAATAAAGTAAGTTGTTGATACTGAGTTCCTTGATTATTTGTTTTATTTTTAAAATTAATTTCCTCAACAGAATAACGAAAATTATCTTCTAGATACTCACGACAACTTTGAGCAAGAAAGTAAGCTAACATGGGAGGAACTGCATTACCAATTTGATTAAAAATCGACTGCTCATTTCCTGTAAAATTAAACCAGTCTGGAAAACTTTGCAAACGTGCGCCTTCACGAAATGTTAAACGCCGACGACGACCATCAGGGAGTTTTAAGCGTTGCATATCTCCTGTTGCACCTGCTAAATTACGACAAGTAATCGTGCGTGCTGGTTTATTCAAATGTAAATCCCTCGGTTGAATACATTGAGATGCTTTCTCATATTTAGCAATATATTTATCCATACTGGGTGTTAAAAATTTACTATTTTCTGGAATCGAAAAAGCTAATTCTCCTAATGCTTCTCCTGCTGTTATATTCTTTAATTGTTGTGAAGGAAATTTAAACTTTCCGCGATGACCGATGATAAAAACTCTTTCTCTTTTTTGGGGTGTTCCATAGTTTACTGCATTCAAAAGTTGGAATTCTACTAAATAATTAAGACTTTGCATTTTTTTTACAAGTTTCTCTAAATAGGGCTTACTCTTATACAATAAACCGCGAACATTTTCAATTAAAAAAATATCAGGCTGATGGATTTCTACAGCTTTCGTAAAAATGGGGAAACCATCTCGTTTATCTCCTAATCCTTTTTGTTTTCCCCCAACACTAAACGGTTGACAAGGGGGGCCACCAATTAAAACCTTAAAGGGTGGAATTTGCGTTGTTTCTGTCAGAGTTAAAAAATGACACTCACCTTGAAGATTTGAGGAATAAGTAGCAGCTGCATCTGTGTTGCTTTCAAAACCAATTGTCGGAAAACCTTGTGCTTCAAAGCCTAGACTTAATCCGCCACAACCTGCAAATAAATCTACAACAATAGGAAGTTTTGGGTTAATTTTTGGTTGTAATAAATTATTAATCCAATGGATATAAGAATCAGATTGAAAGGAGAATTTATCCTGATCTACAACTTCATTAATCATTGTTGTTTTGTTACTGTAAATGTTGGGTCTCGCTTCGCTTTAGAAGAGCCTATGTTTCCATTATATTTTCTACTTCATCTAAGGGTAAATCGAGAGCTTCAGCAATTTGTTCTGATGTTAAACCTAATTGGATTAATTTCGATATAGTTTTAGTTTGACTAGAATTTAAGCCAGATTCTGAATTAGAATTGACATTGCTCCATTGATTTGAGCTAGATGTTTCTGAAGTGTTACAGAGTTCAAGATGACCAATCTGAACAGGATTAATTAAGCTGAAATGAGAGTTTGCTATTCCTAGACGTTCAACTGTAGCGCAAAAGTTTGATTTATGTATATCTTCTCCTAATGCTTCTGATAAAACTTGCCAAAGTTTGTAACCTTCATCTTTAACATGACCAAAAGAACACTTATATTGCCTTGCAATATCGGCATATTTTTGTCCGTTCAAAACTCCCTTTAAGATAGAGACTTGTAGATTATCCAGATGTTTTCCTGTGTGCTGAAAAACTAACTCATCGATCGGGGTTAATGTTGTTTGCCAGTCCATTGATCTATGGTCAACTCCATAATACTCTCAGCTTACACTTTACAGTTAACTCCTACTATTCTAAAGCTCATTCTTTATATTTTTTTTCAAAAGCCCCGTCCTAGTCCGTCTTTATCCGTCTTTTTCTGACTGGTTAAAACGATTGAGAGGGGAGATAATTATAACAGTGGTTATTACTAATTTAAATCACTAACAACATCTTTATTAATCAAGATAGGGACATGAAAAATCAGTTCGGTCTGTTTACTAATATCATCGGTGAAGTCTTAGCTTTACTGTGCGCTTTTGTTTTCTTCTTTGGTTATCCTAATCCAGCTTTTGCGACAGAAATAGACACGATCAGGCAGGAGAGTGATGCAATAGAAAACAATTTCACTGAAGATAACTCTGCTGATTCTTATTACACTATTTGCGGAGATAATATAGTGGTTGATGGTGATGGTAATACCATAATTATTCAAAAGGGAAATGATGACAATGGATTTCTGAACATTATTGGTGCTGTTGCTGGAGGATCAGCAGGAGTCGCAGGTACAGTTTTGACCATATCAAGTGCTGGTGCTGTTGCTGGCGTAAGTGGAGCAGGAATAACTTCTGGTTTAGCCGCAATGGGGGGTTTGATTGGCGGCGGAATGCTTGCTGGTGTAGTGACTGCTGCAGCACTTCCTGTAGCTGGCATAGTAGGAGGAACAATCTTAGTTCATGAAGGTTCTAAGTTTTTTAAAGCAAAAAATCAAGAAGAACCTGCTGAAATTCAAAACTGTACGAGATAAATTAATCATTCTTTTCAGAGTTTTCTTTTCATTAGCAACTCATACCCTGTTCCTAAAATTAATGCTCAAAAGTAGGTTGCGTAGAGCAAAGCGAAGCCCAACCTTGATTATAAGCCCCCAGCCGAACTTAGTATAACTACTTCAGAAGTAGGAACTCTGTTATTCAAGATTTTCAAAAAGGAGGAAACTAACGTAATGACTTCATCAAATTTAAAGAATTTTTTCTTAATTTCAGTAGCCACAGTAATCTTTACCTTTATGGTTAGCAGTGATGCCAATGCTCTGAGCATTAAAAACTTCACGCAAAATGCAGATGTCATCGTTAATTGTTCAAATGAAAATTCATCGGATTCTCCATGTACTACAAATTATCATGTAGAATCAGAAACTGAAAAATCTAGTGGAGAGAAAGAGTTTCCCATTAATCATCCCTCCATAGATGTTGTTCCTCAACCTGCAAATGACAATACAGTCGGGAATTTTCTAAGCTATTTTTTAATCACGATCGGGGGAGTAAGTTCTAGTATATTTGCTTACAAAACTTATCAAAGACTGGCTGCAGGTAAAACCAATAAAGAATTGAAAGAACGAATTGAAAACTTAGAAACGATTGTCACCAAAGATTAAGGATAAAAGCAACTTTTCCTTAAAATAAAAATGCACAACAATCATCAAATTGATTATGAAATTTATTAGATGGACATTAGCTGTACCTCTTTACATTATAGGAGTTTTTTTTCTATTACCTACATTTGCTTTTCTTTTTGGTAATACCTTCGAGACTGCTGGAGGTAAAATCTTTGGATGTCTTTTTTCATTTGCACTAACATCAGTAGCTTTCTGGTCAGCAAATTGGCTTGTGAAACCTCGTTCAAATGAGGAGGAAAAGAGCGATCGCGCAAACTCTAAACAAGACAAAAAAGAAAAGACTCGATCGAGAAATAAAAAAGAAGACGATCGAGTTCAAGCAATATCCTTCCGTCTTGTGAAAGAAAATAACGGTTTTATTTGATGAACCAGATTATATCGCTTTTAATTTAAGCTAAAGGCTTTTATTCCAATACTCTAGACCATTAACAATTACTTCTTCCAACCATTGCTTAAAACGTTCGGTTAAGGCTGCTTCTTCATCTGCATAAGAAAACTGAAAGGGCGTATCGGTCAGAGGTTCAATATCATTGGTAATTCTCTCTCCTTCCCCAGAGTCATCTCGATGATAAGCACAAGCTGAACAAACCAGTATTCCTTGATATTGATGACCTAGTGCATGAAAAGATAACAAAATAAGGGTTGAAGACTGAACATTAATGACTAACTGTAACCATTGATGATAGGGACGAAGATTAGCAAAGTAGTCCAACTGTTTAGCAGTTTGTACAATTTGGTGACGATGATAATGAGATTTAGAACCGTCCTCTGGTGAAGTTACTGGAAACACTTGAAAGTCATCCAATAAATTCTGTAATGATAATTGAATGTCTCGGGCAACTTCTTCTAGACGTTGTTGAGCTATTTTGTATAATTGAACTGCATAGGCTTCAACTTTTTTACACTTTTCTTGAAGGGTTGATTCTTGATTCTGCTTAAGTTTTTCAGCAATTGAAGAAATAACAATCTGAGTCTTACGAGTTTCTGATAAAATTTGCTCTGATAAACCAAGACTGCGAATAAAGGCTGCTTTTTGATTTTTAGAAAACAATTGTACTAAACCTGATAAATCACCCCGATCAGCTTGTTCTGATGCTTGAATATATGTGGCTCTATCATCCCGTCTAATTACTAAGGGAAACCAACCTGCTTGAAGAAAAACTAAACTTGCTAAACATCTGGCAACACGACCATTACCATCTTGAAAAGGATGAATTTGTGTAAAACGATGATGTAACCAAGCTGATTCGATTTCAGGGGGAATAATTTGATGCTCTTGATGTAAATTAATCAATTTGTCCATTTCTGAAGCAACTTGTTCGGGAGGACAATATTCGTGAATCGAACCATCCATTCTCATCGGATTATTAGGTTGTTGTTTCCAATCTCCTTTAATTAGTTTGATTTGAATGACTTCATTGGTAGAGGGAATTAATCCTTCAGTGCTATCTTGATGTTGAGTTAAAAGCTGATGTAATTGTTTAATATAAGATGTGGATAAAGTGCGTTGTCCACCTACAAAATCAAATAAACCCTCAACCGCTGCTTCTTGGTCTCTTATTAAAGCAATTACCTGACTGACTGGACGATCAGTTGCTCCGTGAGGAATTAAGGATTCATTGATACCTTGTTCAATCAATAAACGAGTAATGCCTCGATCGAGAGTGTATAATTTTTCAATAATTCCTGTTTCAATGGCAATTTCACGACGCAATTTTTCCATATAAGTTTTAAATTCCCCAGAATTACGCAATCGCTCGGCTTGTTCATTCCAAACAGTAACTAAAGGGGGGAGTTCAGGATTTTTCCACTTTTGCCAGTCATGAGGTAAATCTTCGATTGGTTTCCATTGCATAAAAAATGACAGTAAAAATAGGACAATTTGAAATTATGATAACCAAAGTTATCGTCGGGTGAGCATTCCCCACCCGATAATAAATGATTAGTTTTGCAGGATTAATTGTTGACGATGGGCGTGACTTAATTGTAGGTCTAATCCCATCACTTGTTCCAACATATAAACAAAGTGTTCAGGATTGAGTAACATTCCATCATTGCGACAACTTCCTAAATAATGCAGTTTAACGGTGTGTTCATCTGGCGTTTCAATTAAAGATAATTCAAACAGGCGATCGCGCAGATTTAAGGTTTTCTTTTTCCCTGATTTTGTTGTCTTTTCCCACAAGATTTCTTCACGATCGAACACTGTTTGTAAAGCTTCTTTCCATCGCGTTTCTGATACTGTATCTTGTGCTTCTACCGTGATGAAATATTCGGCTTTTTCTAACAAGCTGGTTGCAGAGTTTTTCAGACTGACAGATTCTACAGCATGAATGGTAATTCCTTCAGGAAGTTGTTCGGAAAGGCGATCGCGAAACTCATCTAAATCAAGGGTTTCTTTGAGATCAAAATCGACAATTTCACCACTGCTACTCATCCCTAAAGATAGCGCATTAGCAATACTAATTCGGGGTCCGGGATGATAACCCCCTGTAAAGGAAATGGGAAGTTTTGCCCGTCGAATGGCGCGATCGAACAATCGCACTAAATCCAAGTGACTCACTAAACGCATTTCTCCTTCTTTTCCAAACCGCACTCTCACCCGTTGATTACGAGTTTGATCAGGTTGAAAATGTCCTCCAAACGTCGGGATTTCTGGAGGCTTCACAACGATATTATGACCAAAATCAATCCCACAAACTCCACAATGAGAACAAGCAGCATAAGAACAATCGGGAACAGTTGCTGCTTCTAAGGCGCGTTTTAAGTCGTCTTTTAGCCAGTTTTTATCAATTCCCGTGTCAATATGATCCCAGGGAATCCGCGCGTCTAAGCGGTCATTTTGGCTTCCGCTTTCCATTGTCTCCCAATCCCATTCGCCATTCTCGACCTTGCGATATTTCCAGTCCAAACCCGAATCAGCGATCGCAGTTTCCCAAGCATTAAACGCCTTTTCTAAACTTTCCCACCAAGCATCCATTCCAGCGCCTAATTCCCAAGCGCGACGAATTACAGGGGCTAAACGGCGATCGCCGCGTCCGACAAAGTCTTCCATCGCTGAGATGCGAACGTCGGTGTAGTTCACTTTAACCCCTTTCATTCCTCGAAACTCGTCTCGCAGTAACTTTTGTTTGCGGATAAACTCAGAGGTAGATACAGAATGCCATTGAAACGGTGTATGAGGTTTCGGGGTAAAGTTGGAAATCGTCACATTAAAGTCGAGGCGTTTGCGTCCTTTCAACCGACATTCTTGACGTAACCAACGGATCGTTTCTGCAATTCCAATCACATCCGCATCCGTTTCCCCAGGTAAGCCAATCATAAAATAGAGTTTGACCTTATCCCAACCCTGTTCAAAGGCGGTTTTTACACCACGCAAGAGTTCCTCATTGGTTAATCCTTTGTTCACTACATCTCGCATCCGTTGCGTTCCTGCTTCTGGTGCGAATGTCAAACCACTTTTGCGCGTTCCCCCGATGATGTTAGCGATATTTTCATCAAAGCGATCGACCCGTTGACTAGGAAGAGAGAGAGATATATTCTCATCTTGGAGGCGGTTTTTCACTTCCATCCCCACCGCAGGGAGAGAAAGATAGTCGGAACAACTGAGAGAAAGCAGGGAGAACTCATTATAACCCGTTTCGCGGATTCCCTTCTCGATCGTTTCCACTACCTGTTCGGGTTCGACATCGTGCGCGGGACGAGTTAACATTCCAGGCTGACAGAAGCGACACCCGCGAGTACATCCTCGTCTAATTTCGACACTGAGTCGATCATGAACCGTTTCCACATAAGGCACTAAACCGATAGAATAAGCTGGCATCGGTCGCGCCACTCGCCGAATGATTCTCTCTGGAACATCATCACGGTTGGGATGGACTGAGCCATCCTCGTCCATGTCGTAGAAACGGGGAACATATACTCCCGGAACTTGCGCTAAGTCTAAGAGTAATTCTGGTTTGCTGAGTCCTTCTTTTTTCCCTTCTTCGATGATCAATCCTACTTCTGGGAGGAGTTCTTCCCCATCACCGAGGGCGATAAAATCAAAGAAGTCTGAGTAGGGTTCAGGGTTCGAGGTAGCGGTTTGTCCCCCTGCAAAAATTAGGGGATAATTACCATTGTCTCGTTCTTGCCAAGTGAGGGGAATGTTAGCCAGATCGAGCATTTCTAAGATATTAGTCGCGCCGAGTTCATAACTGAGGCTAAACCCTAAAATATCAAAATCGGTGAGAGAACGGCGGTTTTCTAGGGCGAATAGGGGGGTTTTTGTTTCCCGTAGTTTGGCAGCGAGATCAGAAGCAGGAAGATACGCTCGATCGCAGAGTTGTCGCGGTTGAGCATTGAGAATATTGTATAAAATCACATGACCTAAGTTGGATGCACCCACTTCGTAGATTTCAGGGTAGGTGAGAACCCAGCGCACGATCGCGCTATCCCAAGGCTTGTGTTTCGTTCCTTGTTCGTTTCCCAAATAACGGGCGGGTCGATTGATTTCTGGGGTTATCAGTTGCTCCACTGCGACTGTCATCGGCTATCCTTTTCCTTGTTACTTTCCATTTCTCATGGTAGTTCACGATTCGTTAGCCAGACACATCCCATAAGCCATGCAAGATCAGAAATATTATCCTTATAGCCATCTGCCTAAAAACTCCACAGTATTAATCATCTCTTCAGCAGATTTGATTGAAGCCAATCTTAATAACCCTCTCATCTGGTCGCCTATAGAGTGTTCTTGCTTGCCAAAAATAATTCCAGCGTGAGACTTTCCGCTTTGTAACCAGTCGGAATGAATCCGATAAAAATCTCTGACATTAAACGTAAAAATAATCCGTTGATGTTCCAATGCCCACACTAATTGTTGCTCATCCGATCGCGCCAGCATATCCACTTCAGAAGCCGATAGAACATCTGCACCACGATTCCTTAGTGCTTGTAAAAGGCGCTTACTGGTAGCATCTTCATCCAAATAGAAACGAATAGCAGACACAATGAAACTAGGATAATTGAGAGGCTAATCTTTCGTACTCGGTTGCTTCTGCATCTAAATCTTGGTCTATAATTTGCTGATTGGCATAATAATAAGCGAGTGCTGCGTGGACTTGGGCTAAGGTTAAATAAGGCTTATCAGCTACAATTTCATCAGCACTATCACCTTGCTTGTAGAGGGTAACAATGCGCCGAACAGATGTTCCAGTCCCCGCAATAATTGGGCGACCGCTTTGAAGATCAGGGGAGGTAGTAATTAAGCTACCAATATTAACCAGAGCTTGAGACATATCTTAATGCTTTAAGTTAAGGCTTTGTGGCAATTATAAAGCTAGTCCAGTGAGGTTAAACAACTCACTATATTCTCATAGTATCTTATTTTTTTAGCCCGATCGCAGAGTTGTCGCGGTTGAGCATTGAGAATATTGTATAAAATCACATGACCCAAGTTGG
>CAYXDG010000001.1:0-98196 GCA_964463655.1 uncultured Dactylococcopsis sp. | reverse complement strand
TCTTTAAATAGAGTGTCTAAGTTTTGATATCCACTGACAATTCTGAGAATCTCAATTTCTTCTTTCTGTAAACGGTAGAAAATTAAATGCTGATCAATCGGCAAACTTCTAATTCCAGGAAATAATTCATCTCGCGATCGCCCTAATGATGGAAAATTAGCTAAATTTTGGCACTTCTGATTAACTTTTTCTAAAAAGCTCTCAGCAGCATCTATACTACTTTGTTCCGCTAAATAATCCAGAATACTTTCAAGATCGCGACTCGCAAGAACTGTAAATCTGCAAATCCGACTCATGCTTTTTTATCATTTAACTTCGCTTGAAGATTCTGAAAAACGACTTGACTATCAATCATGTCACCGCGATTAGAGGCTTCAATCCCTTGTAGCACTTCTTGGCGGAGTTCCTCATATCGCCCTTGATATGTCTTTTCAAGTTGATCTAGTAGCTTGACTCCTGCATAAATGACCTCATCAACGGATTTGTAATGTCCACTATCGACTTGCTGTTGAATGATTTGCTCTAACTCGGGTGTTAACTTAATTTTCATTAGTCTTTCTCCAACTCCCTCTTGAATATCTTATTGTAGCTTTGATGAGGTGAGAGAGGTGAGTAGGTAATAGCGCGATATAGCAAAGCTACCGCCCTTCAGACATCGCGCTAAGTCAAGTTTGATAATATAGATTTTGATCTTACTCTTCTTCTGGATGGGTAAAAGCAGCCATTAACTCCCAATTATGAATCAAAATTGTTCCCCCACGGCGATAACTCACAGCCATTTCCATCTTCTTTAACAAACGGGTGCATTCTTCATAAGTAATCCCAATCATTCGCGCCATTTGATAATAAGGAAGTTTCACATTTAAGACATCTCCTCCTTTTTCCTGTGTCGTTCCATATTCCTTTGCTTGATACAAAATTAAACGGGCTAACCGCACCGTCGCGCGTTCCGAAATTAAACCATGTACCGTTTCATGTAAATGCTGTAATCGTTGATTAAAGGTGGCGAGAATTTGCAGCGCGATTGCTGGCGTTTCCTGAATCGCATCAATAATGGCATTTTTATCGATCATCACCACTACGCATTTTTCTTGACACACCACAGTAGCGGGTGCAAGCCTATTGCCAAACATAGCAGGGGCTGCAAACATTTCTCCCCCATGAATCATCCTGACGACCGTTTCTTTTCCCGTTGTTGCCGTTTTTTGAATTTGCAACTTCCCTTCAACCAACGCAAATAAACACGCGGGTAACTCATCCTCCTCAATCATGACCATCTCTTCTTTCTGAAACGTCCGAATCTCAGCGTGAGGTTGCAGTTGCGACAAATTTTCCTCAGAGAGGGTACGAAGAATCCAAATCTGTTGTAATTGTTCGATCGTTGCCAACATAACGGCGAAACTGAGCTACCTCAGAGACATAGCTGATAATTTTTGTCATCTTAAAACTATAGCAGTTTCCCAAGCAGGGATTAGCAACTGCTCTCTCCCTCTCGATGAGGAATCAAATTATGAGTACCACAGCATCAAACATTAATCTTAAAACCGCCCCCGGACATGAAGTGCTTGCTAAAGCTGGCAAAACCGTCTTGCGCCCTGGTGGATTAGAAGCGACCCGTCAACTCCTAGAGTGGGCTAATTTTCAACGAGGGGAAACCGTCTTGGAATTAGCAGCAAGTTTTGGTAAAAGTGCCATTTGGCTGGCGCAGCGTTATGGCGTGCGAGTCGTGGGGATTGAACGCAACACTGAAAGTGTCCGCATCGCCCAAGAAAACATCCGTCAGGCAGGATTAGACGGACAAGTAGAAGTCCGTGAGGGGAATATTTTTAACCTTGCCGAAATCACTGAAACCTTTGATTATGTCTTTGCCGAAGCGATTTTGACCATGCAGTCAGCGAGCGGGAAAGCAAAGATTCTAGCAGGGATTGAGAAAGTGCTGAAACCAGGGGGAATTTTCCTCTCTCATGAAATGATCGCCGGTGGAAATCGAGAAGAGATCGATCGCGCCCTTTCCCAAGTGATTCGGGTGAATGCTCAGCCTCTATCCGAAACGGAATGGAAACAAGCCTGTACAGAAGCCCAATTAACCGTTAAACAAGCTAAGACGGGAGAAATGGGTTTACTCAACCCGAAACGAGTAATTGAAGATGAAGGGTTATTTTCAGCCGTAAAAATTGCTTGGAATGTACTAAGACAAGCAGAAATCAGAGAGCGCGTTTTCCAAATGAGAAACACCTTTAATCAATATCGCGACCAACTCGGTTACATTGCTTTTGCTGCAACGAAGGAGAACTAAATCATGGCTGCAACCATTACGAATGCTGACACCAGCTATCACAATACGCTCAAAAATCTCATTGAATATCCTGAAACAGGGATTTTAAGCCAAGTTTTTGTCAAAGATGCCCACACTCAACAAAATCTGTTTTGTCTGGCAGCAGGAACGACGTTAGAAGAGCATACTTCTGCCAAAAATGCCACTGTGATGGTTATGGAAGGAGAAGGAACGTTAACCCTCAGAGGTGACGGAATTACACTAACGCCGGGGGTGGTGGTTTATATGCCAGCCCACGCGCCCCACGCCTTAGAAGCGAAAACTAATCTTGCCTTTTGGCTGATTTTATCAATCCCCGAAGCCTAGTTACATCGGAGAAGGAGAACACAACCGATGAATCAACAAGCAACTGTCAACACCTTTACCGAACATCTCAATTTATCCTCAGCTAAAGTGGAGTCTTTACTCACGTTAAGTGCAACAGAATTACCGCAACAAGAGGAATTTCAAACTGAATTGGGGACACTTGATTTATCTTTATTACATCGTCCAGTTCCTCCAGTTGCATTAGAACAAGCTATTCCGCGCTTAGTTAGCTTATTTAATAACGTTGAAGATGGTCAAATTCGTCAACAATGGCAAAGTGCAGTTGCTTTATTATATTTAGTGTTAGCTGCCGATGCACGGGAACAGTTACGAGTAAAATCAGAATAAAGTCCTTGTCTAGTCAAGTGTCTGAGAAAAAGGAAAGCCTAATCGCGAGGTTAGGAATCTCCCGTTATACCGCGTAGCGGTTAGCGGGAGAGGATGTCAATGAGGCGAAATCTCTTTCAAGAAACGTCTGATTAAACCAATCGTAACTGCAGGAACTTCTAATTGCGGGGTTAATCCCACATCCTCTAAAATCTCAATTTTTTGCACTGCGGTTGGGTTTAAAGCTGCTAGGCGCTTTCCTAACTCTGGGGAGGTAAACTGGGTTTTTTGTCCCCAAATCATGGCTGTGGGAATAGTTAACTGGGGGAGGTAGAGAGACAGGTCAAAGCATAAATCTCCTCGCACAAAAGATAGCGCAGCATACTCAGCATTTTTTTGGGTTGCTGATTCGAGATAAGCGGAGATAATTTCAGGATAGATTCGTTCTGGTTTGGCAAATTGGCGATTTTCAAGGAAACTGCGAATTCCCTCGCTGGTGGCGATCGCGCCGTTGTACAATAAAGTATCTACGATCGGGAGACTCACAAATCTAGCAAAAAAGGTCTGGCTGTAATCTTCCCCAAAATCAGATAATCCCGCAGGGGTGACTAAAATTAAAGACTTAAATAAGTCTGGATGATCGATGGCTAAACGAATGGTAAACGCTGCGGTGAGAGAGGATGCGACCACTGTAACGGGTTCAGAACAAACCGCGCTTAAAAACTCTCGAATTGTGGTAAGGTAGTCTTCGATCTGGTAATTGCGTTCGGGATGTTCCGATCGACCCCAACCGATTAAATCAGGGGCAAGAACGCGATAATCACTCTGCATGGCGGGATAAACTTTTGACCATTCATAGGCAGAAGCTCCCCCGCCAAAACCGTGTAAAAATACTAAGGTGGATTGGTGATCTTTCTCCCTTTCATCTGACCAAGGATGTTCGCTCGGGGTGTAATAAACCATCCGTCCAAGGGAAGTTACAATTGAGTTTCGTTTCACTCCAATGGGTTCAAACATGGCGCAATTTCTCCATCAACTACAATTCCAGAGTAAATCATTCCCGAAAATCCTTGCTCCTCAAAAACGGCGGTCTTTTCTCCGTCGTCAACCTCGATCGCGTTTTTGGCTATGGGGATTTAGTCTCGTTGGCGTGATGCTAGTGTGGAACTGGCAGTTATTACTCGCCACTGCTGTGGGAATGGGGGTTTTAATTGTCCTGTTTCAATTTCCCTTCGATCGCTGGTCACTCTATTGGGAAAAATGGCAACAAGCCAATCTTTCTCAACAACGGCTTCTTATTGCTTTAGTGGGAAGTAGTGTGGCGGGAATCGGCGTTTATTGGGCGTTACAGCTTTGGGATCATTTAGAAAATCACTGGCTAGCTGCTAGCTCGATCGCGCAAGGAGTCCTTCTCACGACTCTCCTCAGCATCCAACTGGCAAAACTCTTCTCCTCTCCTGCTGAAAGTTCTCAGCGTCATCAATTTTCTCAGCACGTGGAAGCGTTAAGCGCGGATCATCCCTTGAAACGATTGATCGCCGTACGGGAATTAACCCAGTTAGCCATTACGGGCAAGCTGCGATCGCAACAATTAAAACAAATTAGTGAGTATTTCAGTTTATTATTTACTGTAGAAACAGAACCAATGTTGCGTCAGGGATTGTTAGAAAGTATGCAAACTTTGCAATTGCATCATTGTTGGGAAAACTGGGAAAAGAAAACCACTCAACCTTTGCGAAAACTGGAAAAAGTGAAAAAGGAATTAATCATTAATCATTAATAATAATTTTGGAGAACTTGTACCGCACCAAGCGCGATCGAGCTTTCAATGCGCGATCGCGCTCTAAGTCTTACTCCTCTTCTTGGGATTCCATTTCCGATTCAAAATCGGTGGTAGTGCTATTTTTCTTTGATTTCTTACTAGAAGAAGAATTCCCTTGCACTAAAGCACCCATTTCAATCTTTTCATGAACAGCTGCTTCAATTTCCGCAACTTTTTCAGGATTATCTTCTAAGAATTTAATCGTATTATCCCGTCCTTGAGCAATGTTATCCCCTTGGTAACTATACCAAGCGCCTTTACGATTAATCACATCGGTTTGTTCAGCAATATCCACTAAACAACCTAATTGAGAAATCCCTTGTCCAAAGATAATATCAAACTCAGCAATCCGAAAGGGAGGAGCAACTTTATTTTTAGCTACCTTCACTTTCGCCCGAATTCCATATTCCCCTTCGCTGCCTTTTTTCAGAGTTTGGATACGTCGAATATCGAGACGGACAGAGCAATAAAACTTCAGCGCATTTCCTCCAGTAGTCGTTTCTGGACTACCATAGGTAACCCCAATTTTTTGGCGTAGTTGGTTCAAAAAGATTACGGTACAGCCAGATTTTCCGATGTTTCCTGCAATTTTCCGCAGCGCCTTACTCATCAGACGCGCTTGTAAACCGACTTGAGTATCCCCCATTTCTCCTTCAATCTCAGCGCGAGGAGTTAACGCAGCAACAGAGTCCACAACCACGAGATCAACCGCAGCTGATCGCACCAGTTGATCCACGATTTCAAGAGCAGATTCTCCAGTATCGGGTTGAGAAACTAAGAGGTTAGCAATGTCAACCCCCAAGACATCAGAATAGGACGGATCAAGAGCGTGTTCGGCATCCACAAAAGCCGCGACTCCCCCTATTTTTTGTGCTTCTGCGATCGCGTGGAGAGCCAAGGTAGTTTTCCCAGAACTTTCAGGGCCGTAGATTTCAATAATTCTTCCTTTGGGAAGTCCTCCTCCCAACGCGACATCGAGGGTGTAAGCACCAGTGGAAATGGTTTCCACCTTCATTTGCGCTGCGTCCCCAAGACGCATGATTGACCCTTTCCCAAAATTACGTTCGATTTGGTTGACGACAAGGTTTAGGGCTTTATCTTTATCGGGATTATTTGTAATCGTTGTGGTTGATGCCATTGTGGTAACGAACTCTCTATAAGGTTTTCGAGCTATGTGGTTCTATTGTATCTGGTTTTGGCTAAAATGATGAAATTTTCGTCAACTTTTTAACTTTTATTTTCAGCCAAGATTATAGTTAATATCCTTCATCAGGTCTCAAGTGTGATCAATCCTCGCAGAAAAACTCTGTTTCATGAGGAAGTCCGTTGCTGTTTGAGATAGTCAAACACAGATTTATCCCCAATATCAGAGGGGATATTTTGCGGGACTTTCCTCAAGGCAAAAATTAGGAAAAGAACTGTCCAAACGGTTAATAAAATTGCTTCCATTGGTGACGGAATGACTCCCAGTAAATGTCCCAACAATAAAATTGGAACAAGGGGAGTGAGAAGCTGTGTTTCTAAACGCTGAAAACAGAATCCTTCTTTGAAGAAAATCCCTGTCAATGCTGCAAAAGTAAAGCCAACTCCCAATAAGGTTAAAGGATGATTGTAAACATATACAGGGAGGGGAACATCGGCTTTTGTGCCAATTATTATGGCGGAAATTGTCCCCACTATCCAAAACACTTGCAGGAGACGATGTAGGGGTAGTAAATAAATATGAATAGTGATTAAACTAATGCCTAATGCTAGGGAAAATAAGCCGTATAAATAAGTTAGCACTTTCAAAGTCATTGGGGTTGCGCCTTGCCAAAACAAGAGAAAAGTTCCCACGGCAAAACTTAATGCTGCGACTAATAGTCCTCCCCGATAAATAATTACTTCTGTGCGATCGCGCTTTGTAATCGTATATTTCCCAAACTGTCCTTGATAAATCATCATAAATAACACACAAATACGCTTGAGGTTTCTTTCTTTGTCAACTCTTTTTAATAAAATGTTACAAATGCTAAAATCAAATTGATCAGCCGTTTAGTCTGCTGGATGGGGACAACTTGAGAAAAAGCAATGAATTATTAAGGCTTTGAGGACGATTTTTAGCGTTTTTTTCACAATACGCCCACAATTTCATTTTATTTTACAACAGAAAAAGTTACGGATCAAGACTAAGAGGCTATAATCCCCAAATTTCGTTAAGTATTAAGAAATGTAATCTCTAGAGTTTTATAAAATTTTCTGATATTAAATCTAAAAAAGTTAAGGAAAAATTATGTAAGATCGAGGAGGAGGAATTGAGGGAGAGGATAAAAAACGACAGAGTTTCTCTGTTATGAGGAGACATGAAAAGTTTAGTAATTATTCTAGTGGCAACAATTTTTGTGGTTTTGGGAAGTGGAATGATTATGTATTCTCGCGTCTCAGCGATCGCGCATTAGAACGGCTAAGAAATGGCCAACAGTCTCAGCAAAAATTGAAGCGTTAGAGTATGTAAGCCTCCCCCACCATTTATAGAAATTAGCAGAATCCTGATAGTTCAATGATAATTAATTAAATCAAATGATTCCTGATCTAATATTGGGGAAATCAAGTTATAGTAACAAGCATGAAGTTGTTTTATGGTGGGTAAGGCAAACCCTACAATTAATCCGATGCTAACACTAACAGCAAACTTGCCCGATCGCCCGTTAAGATTGAAAGTGTCGTCTGCAATCATCCACTGTTTAACTCGTGAGTATCTTTTCTCAAGAACGTCTATTATTTACTCCTGCTTCTCCCACAACCGATGCGATCCCTATTATTTATGCCTTTCCCAATACCTACAATATTGGCATTACCAGTTTGGGTTATCAGGTAATTTGGGCAACATTAGCCACACGAAAAGATGTTGCGGTGAGTCGGGTGTTTACAGATACACAAGAAGCTGCACCCCGCGATCCTGAACTGTTTGGGTTTTCGGTTTCTTGGGAGTTGGATTATGTTAATATTCTCAGTCTTTTAGAGTCTTTTGATATCCCCCTTCACAGCAACCAAAGAGAAGAAAATCATCCCCTAATTTTTGGCGGAGGACCTGTTTTAACAGCGAATCCTGAACCGTTTGCAGATTTTTTTGACCTCATTTTATTGGGGGATGGAGAAGATTTACTTCCCAATTTAATTGAAACAGCAAAACAAGTTAGAGGAGGCGATCGCGCAGCAAAGTTAAAAGCATTTGCCCAAGTGCCAGGAATTTATGTTCCTAGTTTATACCAGATAACTTATGACTCTCCAGAGGGAGAGATTAGAACAATTTCCCCCATTGATCCTGATATTCCTGTAAAAATTCAGAAACAAACCTATCGCGGAAATACGCTTTCGGCTTCAACAGTTGTTACAGAAAATGCAGCGTGGGAAAATATTTATATGGTGGAAGTGGTGCGGAGTTGTCCTGAAATGTGTCGCTTCTGTTTAGCCAGCTATCTCACATTGCCTTTCCGTCAAGCGAGTTTAGAAGAGTCATTAATTCCTGCGATCGAAGCAGGTTTAAAAGTTACCAATCGCATCGGGTTGTTGGGCGCTTCCGTGACACAGCATCCTGAATTTGAGGATTTATTAAATTACTTAGCTCAGCCCCAATATGATGATGTGCGCTTGAGCGTTTCTTCTGTTCGCACTAATACGGTTACCGAAAAATTTGCTCAGATTTTAGCAAAACGGGAAGCGCGATCGCTGACCATTGCTGTGGAAAGTGGCTCAGAAAAAATACGACAAATTATTAACAAGAAACTAGAGAATGACGAAATTATTCAAGCAGCGATCAACGCTCAAACGGGGGGATTGAAAGCCTTAAAACTCTACGGAATGGTAGGATTGCCGAGGGAAGAAGAAGCAGATATTGACGCAACCGTGGCGATGATGGAAGCTATCAAAAAAGCAGCACCAGGCTTAAAATTAACTCTTGGTTGTTCGACCTTTGTCCCGAAATCTCACACGCCATTTCAGTGGTTTGGGGTAAATAAAGATGGGAAAAAACGCTTAAACTATCTCCAGAAAAAACTGCGATCGCGTGGGATGGATTTTCGTCCTGAAAGTTATAATTGGTCAGTGATACAAGCGCTCATTTCTCGCGGCGATCGACGCTTGACCCCACTATTAGAATTAACTCGCCATTATGGGGATTCTGTGGGGAGTTATAAACGAGCATTTAAGGAATTAAAAGGACAACTTCCTCCCTTAGAATACTATGTTCATCAAAACTGGAAAACTAGCCAAATTTTACCTTGGTCGCATCTAAAAGGACCTCTTCCTCAAGCTACTTTAGAAAAACATCTTGCTGAAGCGATGAGTCAGGTATAATTAGAGTCTGATGTTTCAATCCCTCATAGGGATTATTGGTAATTGAAACATTCCTATCGCATGAGATAATAGCTAATTCCACCTTAGGTTTCAATCCCTCATAGGGATTATTGGTAATTGAAACATGACTTAATTCAAGTGTTAGTGACTCGTGATGGATTGTTTCAATCCCTCATAGGGATTATTGGTAATTGAAACCTCTGAATCTATCGTTAATTGCGCTCAATCTATCATTGTTTCAATCCCTCATAGGGATTATTGGTAATTGAAACTATAATAAAAATGTTTTATAATTTAGGTTTTAATAATTGTTTCAATCCCTCATAGGGATTATTGGTAATTGAAACGCTCTAATATCAATAAAAGGGATGCAATAACTATTGTTTGTTTCAATCCCTCATAGGGATTATTGGTAATTGAAACCGCGGGCTTCTGAAACCCTGACTATATTTAGTTTTCAAAGTCCAGTTGCGCGAATGTAAGATAATCATAGCAAATCTAATCCGAAAAAACAACCCCAAATGGCTAAAAACCTTACTGTGACTGGTGCGCGATGGGTTAGAGATGAGCGAGTGCTGAAAACTAAAGTGGAAGCTGGATTGCGCCAATGCGGAATCACTTCACATTACACAGCACCCCCTCCGCGCAATTCTCTAAGCGAAGAAAATTGTATTATCTCGCAACTCCTCTCCACCAATACGTTCCACTTTCCCCTGACAACACTGGCAGAGAAAATAGAAACGGATGCTATCGGTTTCCGCCTTAATCAGTTTACTCAGCCGATAGCGAAGTTTAGCATACTGTGCTTTGGTCAGTTCGCACTCGAAAATGCTGTATTGCATCCACTGTCCATAGGATTTCAGAATTTTATGGATTTTGGTGCGACGTTTATCATCAGAAATATCGTAGCAAATCACAACATACATAATTTTTAGTCATTAGTCATTGGTTATTGGTCATTCTTACTTGATGATCAGTGGTGGATATTTGTCAGTTTCTCCCATTAAATATTTCGCGACTAACCGCGCTTGAATTTCAAAGGATTCTTGATAAGTACATTTGCGTTTCAAAACTGGATGCTTAAACTCTGATTGCTTTTTCTGTTCATATAAACGAAGAAAGGTTTTTAAGCCTTCTTTAGTTAGGGAAACAGCATGACTAATGGGTTCAGTTTCAAAGTCATCGGGAGTGAGAAGCTGCTTATTAATAGTGCTTAAAACCATGGCATCCACAATTAATGGACGAAATTCTTCCATTAAATCTAAAGCCAGTGCAGGTCGTCCATAATGTTCCACGTGGAGATAGCCCAAATAGGGGTCGAAACCGACAATATTTACTGCGCTTTGAATGTCATGGCGCAAGAGGGCATATCCTAAACTCAGTAAAGAATTGATAGGATCAGTGGGAGGGCGACGACGACGGTGTTCAAAGCTAAATTTTGGGTTAGTAATTAGTTGATTAAAAGCACCAAAATAAACGGCACTTCCAGCCCCTTCTAATCCTCTTAAGCTATTGATTTTTTCGGTGTTTGAAATTGGCTCGATCGATTTCTCCAGACAGAGAATTTCTTGATCAAAATTGAGTTGAGATGAATCTCTGACTTTACGCTGCAAAAGGTGACGATAGTTCTTGAGTTTTCCGCGCACAAAACTTTGTACTAAATGAATGGCTTGGGGGGTATTTCCTGCTGCTGACCATTGTGCTTTTCGGACAAAGATATTTTTGGTAAATTCGGGTTCAAGACGACCTAAATAACGCCCAGTTTGAGTGAGAAAGGTTAACGGAATATGGCGCTGTAATAATTCATTGACCACCATTGGAGAAATTGTTGCGCGTCCTAAGATTACAATTCCTTCTAGTTTAAGAAGGGGAATATCTAGCAGTTTTTTCTTATCGGCTTTGACGGTTAAGCGTTCGTCGGTTTTGCCAATAAATGCGTCTTCTTGGGTAATATATGCAGTTCCCATAATTAGAATTCCTCTTGATATTTGTTGACTTTTTTTGCTGCTTGCGGGAGACAATGAGAATAAAGACTACAGCCTTTACAGCGAGGGCTATAAATTGGCTGTGGTCGAGTATAGTTTTCCAGTAAGGTTTGGATCGTTTGAATGGTGTTAATGGTCATTTCTCTTAAAGTTTGATCTAAGGAAACTTCTTGACGGCGATGAGATTGGGCATAATAAAGATAGCCTGTGTGAATTGTTTTCCCTGTCATTTCTTCTAGACATAATGCTTGGGCGCAAACTTGCAGTTCATCGTTGTCCCATTCCCCTCGTTTTCCTCGTTTATATTCCACGGGATATATCTCTCCAGAATTAGATTCAATTAAGTCTGCTTTGCCGATAAGTTGATAGGTTTCTGACTTTAACCAAATGGCGCGAACTTGATAGATATCTTGGTCAATTTCTTCGGATAAATTATGAACACGATCATGAAGTGAAGTTCCTTCTATGGTGTATTCATTATCTAGAAAATCTCCTGCACAAGTCATGCGCCACCAGCGATGAGGGCAATAAGTATATTGATTAAGGGATGCAATGGAAATATAATCAGACATGGTTTAAATCCTCCGTATCATGCCAAAACCCATCGTGTTTTTTCTGCCAATTCCAGAGTAGAGAGAAAAATTAGCAAGGGTATTTAATTGTTTAATATGTAATGAGTCAACATCGCCGAATAAGCGATAACTCATTTCTCCAACACAGCCAATAAACTTACTGCGCGAGTCAGCCGTAATGATAGTTTTAATCTCGAAGTAACTGGGAAATATCTGGTCAATTGGGAGATTAGAAAATTCGATATTACTATATTTATTCCAGCGGTTTAGCAGACTATTAAATATTAATTCTGGTGTGGGAAGGGCAGTATCTTGTTTCCCTTGACGAAAGGCAACGGGGGTCGCTAAAGTAAACTTAAAAGTGGTTTCGGTTTCACTGGCTTTTTCATAGAGTTCAGGATATAAACAACTGTTTCCCCACGGCTGTTTAGAATGCGGTGTTCCTTGAATACTATTAATATTTAATTTGGCTGATCCAAGATGCCAAGATTCTTGGGAATTGAGATTTAACCAAAGTTGGGTGAGTTGACCAAATAGTTGATCATCTAATAAGGAAATTCGCCACCAGCAGGGAGTTCCTTTTTTAATCTCTGTTTTATGTTCCCATTGCAATTGATAGGAATAAGGTTTAGGATAATTGATTTGTAGGGGAGAAAGGGTAAAGGGTTTATTCGACTGAGAGGAATGAAGATGATCTCCGAGGTTTTGATCAACTGTACTGACGAGGTTTAAAAATAAGGCGTGCAGATGCCGTCCAGAAAGATAATTCAGAGAAATACCAGCAATGGGGGTGAGGTTGAGGATCAAGCTATAAGGCATGAGAGAGAACTGAGATTTTTTAAGATTGAGTAAGGGTCGGTCTCATATCTTTACTGTAATCTCTATGATGCAGAATAACCACTGTTTGCCCTGATAAAGTGTACGGACAAATTAACTTAAGGGGAAGAATGGCTTATTGAAAGGCTAGATTCGATCGCGCCTTAAGCATTTCAACTACTGAGTTTGTCTTTCTCAATCAGATATAGCGCCACGTGCTTATATAGTCATTCCAAATAAAAACCATCAACCTGAGAGTGGGAGCATCTTGCTCCCTAGTAGCGACCGAGACGGTCGCACTACGGAAAATAATTGGAATAACTATAGTAGGAGAGGTTCAAAGTGGGAGTCCTCTTGTAATATTTAGATAGAAAAGATTGATCTTTGCCTTCAGATTCGTTACAAAAGAATTAAGATTTAATCTGCGCTGCATCAAAATTCTGATCTTCAAATGCAACTCATTAGCTTGGTTATTATGACAAACAATAACGCCTTAAGAATCGTTTCTTTATTACCCAGCGCAACGGAAACTGTTGCTGCTTTAGGATTAACTGACTCTTTAGTGGGACGTTCCCACGAATGCGATTATCCCCCTCAAGTGCAATCTTTGCCTGTTTGCACCAATCCTCGCCTAAATTCAGGTCAAAATAGCGCTGACATTGATCAGGAGGTGAAAGCGTTAATGCAATCAGCATTGAGTATTTATGAGATTAAAACCGATGTTTTAGAAGCGCTACAACCTACTCACATTATTACTCAAGATCAATGCGATGCTTGTGCGGTGAGTATGGCGCAAGTGCAAGAGGCGACTTCACACTCACTATCGAGTCAACCAGAAGTGATTTCCCTACAGGGAAATGTCCTGACCGAGGTTTGGGCAGATATCAAGCGTGTCGCCGATCGCCTAGGAGTGGACTCTCAACTCGCCTTAAGTGACCTCCAGAAGCGGGTGGATGCTTGTACCCGTATTACGGATGAGATTCCAGAAGCCGATCGCCCAAAAGTGGTGACAATCGAGTGGATTGCTCCCTTAATGTCAGGAGGAAACTGGCTACCCGAATTAGTGAGAATGGCTGGCGGTGTCCCTGTGTTAGATGAAACGGGAGCGCGATCGCGCTATCTCAATTGGGAAGACTTACTGGCTGCTGATCCTGATGTCATTGTGATTTTACCCTGTGGGTTTGATCTCGAACGCACTCGCACCGAAGCACAAACCTTACTCAAACAGGAAAATTGGTTACAGTTAAGTGCCGTGCAGCGCGATCGCGTTGATATAGCCGATGGAAATGCCTATTTTAATCGCCCGGGCCCACGTTTAGTCGATTCCCTAGAAATCTTAGCGGAAATCTTACATCCTCAACAATTCCCTGCTCATTACCAAGGACAGAGTTGGGAAAAATTTTCCTTCAGCAACCAACAAGTTAGTGTTGATTAATTAGGGAAGGTGAGCCACCCTACTGTTTACATTTATTAAACCATGTTCGATAAACAGGCTGATTTTGGGCAAGAGTCGCAATTTCTCTTTCTGTCGCCACAGGAAGTGGATTTTCAGGCAACCAGAGGGGAGTTTTTCTAACAAATCTAGGGTGTTGAGAAAACTGATCAGCCATTTCTTCAATGACAAATCGAACGTCAGACTGCAAGAAAACTCCTCCTTCCTCATAGTCAGAATTGAGATAATCAGCAAGGGTTTTCACTAATTCTGGTTGAACCATGCGTCGCTTGCCATGGCGATGCTTAAACCAAGGATCAGGAAATTGAATTGTCACTAAAGCAAGAGAATGTTGAGGAAGAGAATCTAATAAAATCGCCAATGAGTTATTAACATTACAGAATAAATAATGGAGATTGGCTAAACCCAATTCATCTCGAACTTGATTTCCTTCTGTCACCAAAGGTTGGCGAATTTCTAAGCCTAAAAAGTTATATCTAGGCTCTACTTGTGCCATTTCAAGGACAAAACGCCCCCTTGCTGCGCCAATATCCAACAAAAAGGGCTTACTTAAATCAGAATAAATCGTTTCCCAATTAGGAGGAGTCAGAGGTCTTTGATACTTTTTACTGAGAGGATTAACGTGCTGACGAACTCGGACTCTAGGCAAGATTGCTTCCTCCTTTAATGATCAATTAAGTGCGATCGCCCGTTACAATATAAGACACACGCTGACCAATATTTGTAGCATGATCGGCCATTCGTTCTAAATGTCGAATAATTAATCCTAATAATAAAATTGGTTCGACGGCTTCTTGCACATGACGATTCCTCGCTAAAACATTATACAGGCGATCATAAGCATCATCTACCGTATCATCCATCTGTTTCACTCGTCTTCCCGCCCCTGCATCTAAGTCTGCTAACGCCACTAAACTCGCAGCTAACATCATTTGACTTTGATGGGACATCTTTGCAACTTCAGGTAAACAAGGATGAGGGGGATAAGGAAATAATTTAATGGCAAATTCCGCTAAATCTTCCGCATAATCCCCAATTCGTTCTAAATCTCTGATTAACTGCACAAAGGCGCTAATAATGCGTAAATCACTCGCCACAGGCGCTTGTAAGGTCATTAATCTAGCACAATCGAGTTCAATCTGGCGATAATATTGGTCAATTTGCTCATCAAGCTCATTAATTTGTTTAGCTGCTTCGAGGTTTTGATGAAACAGAGCTTCATGACTTAAACGGAAAGATTGTTCCACCAACGCTCCCATACGCAGCACATCTTGTTCAACTCGTCTTAAGCAACGGTCAAAATAAGAGGTTCGAGATTTTTTCGGATAAGCAGACCAATAGTTCAACAGAGATCACGTATGGATATTTTCCACTTAAAAATTTAAACTCACCATATTAGACTAATTTAATCTTTTTTTGATGGGATTGACAACTGGCAAAAATTCTGTTTATTCTTGCTCCAAGGTAGCATTGGGCAATGCAATCTGTAGCCAAGCGCCCCCTGTTTCAGGATGATTTTTGGCTTGAATGCGTCCCCCATGAGCGAGAATAATTTGTCGAGTAATGGATAACCCTAAACCTGTCCCAGAAGACTGAAAGCTGGTTTGAGAAGCTGAATAATTGCTTTGATCGGTCTCAATTTCTAGTGTCACTTCATCTCCTCGATAAAGGCGATCGAAGACGCGGAAAATATCCGTTTTAGAAAAGCCCTGTCCTTGATCAATCACATTAATCTCCACCGAAGGCTTTTCAAGGGAATCATCGGGGAAAAAGACCACTTTCACGAAAACCTCGCTGTGAGGAGGACTATACTTAATTGCATTATCAAAAATGTTGAGAAATACCTGAGTTAAACGGGAATGATCGGCCGTAATGAATAAAGACTCTTCTGCTTCATAATTAAATGCTAACCTCTTTTGCTCTGAGAGTGGTCTGAGGCTTTCCCAAGCAGAATGAATTAAGGGAGCAAGGGCAAAACGCTCTAATCTGAGATTTTGCTTGGGTCTTTTTTCGAGTTGAGAAATTTCTAACCAGTCTTCAACCAGACGAATCAGACGATTGGCTTCTTGTAACATTTGCTGTACCCAGCGACTTTCTGGGGGATTTAAGCGAGGTTGTAGCGCCTCAGCAACCAAACGAATTGAGGTTAAGGGGGTTCTCAGTTCATGGGTTAAATCTGAGAAGAGACGCTGATCTTGTTGGGACAGTTCTACGATCGGTTGTTGATTTTCAAGGAACACTGCTACCTGATGATCTCGAAGGGGATAGCTAGAGCCTTTGAGCGCAATGGAAACAGAAAAACTATCCTCCGAGGAGTTCGCGCTTGTATCTATTGAAAAATCTGTACTATGAAACACCCACTCTTGGCTTTGCGGTTGCTGAGTGTTGCGAGTTCGCTCAATCAGTTGATCCAGTTCATAGGAACGGACTAATTCTAAGAGAAGGCGTACTTGACCGGGTTGCCAGCGATCGAGCCGTAGCAGTTTCTGTGCTTGTTGATTACACCATAATAATTGATTTTCTTCATCTACTTGAATGTAACCAACTGGTGCGTTTTCTATTAATTCTTGCCATAAGTCGATCTGTTTCTGTAGATAGTCACAATTACTTTGCAACAGCAAAATTTCTCGGCGCAAACGATGACTTGAAGACGAAGAAATAATCTTCTGACCATTACCAAACACTTCTCCAAGCAACTGATTTAGTTCTTGTTGCCAAGACCGTTTCTGCACATAAGTAACGCCTAGCCCGACAGCTAAACCCACCAGAAAACTAAAGATCGTTGTCCAAGTCATGAACAGTTGACAATTAACAATTAATCAAGAATAATTAGCCTCCCATAGTCTAATCTTAATTCATCTCAGACCAGAAATTAATTCTTAGTTGTCTTTACTTTCAGTGCAATCGCGATTTCCTGTCGAAATCACTTTTAAAAAGTACAGTGGGCATCATCAATCATCCAAAACGATAGCCAAAGCCCCGCACCGTAACAATATAGGATGGTTGAGAGGGCTCGGGTTCGAGTTTTTCCCGCAGCCAGCGAATATGAACATCAACAGTTTTCGTATCCCCCAAAAAGTCTGGACCCCAAACTTGTTCAATTAATTGTTCTCGCGACCAAACTCGTCTAGGGGAACTAATAAACAATTCCAGCAGTTTAAATTCTTTAGGAGACAGGTTGATTTCTTCGTCGCAAATGGTCACCCGACATTCTTCAGGAAAGAGGGTAATATCTTGGTAATGAAGGACAGGGGTTTGGGGAAGGGTACTAAACCGTTGTCGTCTTAATAAAGCCCGACAGCGAGCGATAAATTCGGGCATACTAAAAGGCTTGGTCATGTAGTCGTCTGCGCCCACTTCCAAGCCTAAAACGCGATCGATCTCACCTGCTTTGGCGCTCACAATTAAAACTGGAACAATATTCCCCTTATAGCGTAACCAGCGACAGATATCTAAACCATTGATTTGCGGAAGCATCAAATCTAAGACAATCAGGTCGTAGGGAAATTCTAGGCTATTGGATTCCGCTGTTTGTAGTAAGTTAGAAGCAGTCCTGCCATCAGTGGCGGTGGAAACGGTGTAACCTTCTTCTTGTAGAGAAAGGACAACCATTTCTCGAATTAAATCTTCATCTTCAACAACCAAGATATGGGCAGTTTGGGTAAATTCTTGGTTGGGGGAGTTTTTTGGTATATCTAGAGACAGCATAAAGCTCGATTATGTTTTAAGCACTGTAGCCAACATATATCTTAAAAGGTGACGCTGTGAGTAAAGCATTCCTTTTTTTAAGGTTTAAATTGGAATTAACTAGAAAATAATCTATCGAAGCCCTAATTATGTTACTGCATTTACAAACTTGGCAAGAAGTGGAATCTTACCTAAAAGCCTCTCAAGGAATTATTATCCCCATTGGCTCAACCGAACAACACGGTCCGACTGGGTTAATTGGCACTGATGCCATTTGCGCGGAAGTCATTGCTAAAGGCGTTGGAGAGGAAACAGGCGCTTTGGTCGGGCCCACTCTTAATATTGGCATGGCTTTACATCATTTGGCGTTTCCTGGTAGCATCAGTTTACAACCGACCACTTTAATCCATGTCATCCAAGATGTTATCACCAGTTTAGCCTCTTCTGGTTTCCGACGTTTCTTTTTGATCAATGGTCATGGGGGCAATATTGCCACAGTGAAGGCTGCATTTTCCCAAACTTATGCTTATCTTGCAGACTTAAAATTACCAGAAGCTGATCGAGTACACTGTAATCTGGCTAACTGGTTTATGTGTCGGGAAGTTTATTTATTGGCGAAAGAATTATATGGGGAGGAAGAGGGGTCTCATGCAACACCGAGTGAGGTAGCGGTGACACAATTTGTCTATCCTGAAGCGATTAAATCAGCGTTTTTAGAGAAGGAAGTGGCTTCTGGACATCCCATTTATGGTGCTGAAGATTTCCGCCGTCACTATCCTGATGGACGAATGGGATCGAATCCTGCTTTAGCAACCCCTGAACATGGGAAACAGTTGTATGATGTGGCAGTGAAGGCGCTGAGTGAACAGTATTTGAAGTTTGTTCAGAGTTAGGGGAAACTCGAAAAGTCCCCAGCCCCCCTGACCCCGCAAGATTGAGGGATATAGGGGGTGTTCGATAATGTAGCGCCAACTTATCAAAATGGGATTAATTCTATAGCAAGCCATACAAAAAAATCCTGACGCACAATCAATATTCTGATTAAAATAGAGATTCTATCTTTAATGATTGTTCAAAATAGGAAGGATAATTATCAATTGCACAGTCTTGGATTAGAATTAGTTGATGTTTTTGCAGCCTTCATCCTTTTAGGATTATTTCTCCTACTGGGACAATTCTTAAAACGAAAAATTCAATTGTTTGAGACGCTCTATTTACCTGAGTCAATTCTCGCGGGAGGCGTTGCCTTACTCCTAGGGAAAGAAGGATTAGGACATCTGGTTCCTGCTTCTAGTTTTTTGGCAGATCAAGGATTAATACCAGAAACTATTTCTGCTGTTTGGTCACAAGCGCCAAATGTGTTTATTAATCTCGTTTTTGCCACCCTTTTTTTAGGAGAAAGTATTCCTAGCCCTAAAGAAGTTTGGCGTAAAGTTGCGCCTCAAGTTGCCTTTGCTCAAATTTTAGCATGGGGACAATATGTGGTTGGCTTATCGATTACGATCGCGATCCTAGTCCCTTTATTTAATATAAATCCTCTGGCTGGTGCTTTAATTGAAATTGGATTTGAAGGGGGTCATGGCACAGCAGCAGGAATGGCAATTGTCTTGGAAAGTTTTGGCTTTCAAGAAGGAGGAGAGTTAGCGTTAGGTTTATCGACTGTCGGTTTAATTTCTGGTGTTGTTGTGGGAACTGTTTTAATTAACTGGGGACGCAGCAAAGGTCATCTTGCTACTGAGAATATGCCTTCTTTCGCCTCCGAAGATGAGGTTAATTCCTCAGTGGAGACTTCGGAAAAATTACAAATTGAATATCAAGAATTGAGCAAAAATCTCTTGATTGATCCCTTATCAATTAATCTCGGATTTGTCGCGATCGCGGTTAGTATTGGCTGGATTATTCTGGAAGGATTAAAAGAATTAGAAGCACTGACTTGGGCAAAAATAGAGGTAGAAATCATGAATTATGTCCCCTTATTTCCCATGACTTTGATTGGCGGTTTAATTGTACAATTAACGATGAAACGTTTGGGATTAGATGGACTGATTCTGCGACCGTTGCAAAAAAATATTGCAGGGGTTTCTCTCGATACCGTTATTTTTAGTGCGATCGCCTCAATTTCTCTCACGGTTTTAGGGAATAATTTCATGCCCTTCTTAATTTTATCCGTTGCGGGTATTGTTTGGAATCTTTTTGCCTTTCTTTTCTTTGCCCCTAGGATTCTTCCTTCTTTTTGGTTTGAGCGCGGACTCGGGGATATGGGACAATCAATGGGCGTTACCGCAACAGGTCTTTTATTATTACAAATGGTCGATCCTGATAATAAAACCGAGGCTTTAGAAAGTTTTGCTTATAAACAACTCTTTTTTGAGCCAATTATGGGAGGAGGATTCTTTACGGCAGCGGCTCCTATTTTAGTCTTTCAATTTGGGCCGATACCTGTTTTAATTTTAACCGCAGGTGTCCTAATTTTTTGGATTATGTTTGGGTTAATTAATTTCACCTTTAAGCCACAACATTCTGTTGAATAAATCAACTGACAAGTCGTGATTCTTATATTTCTGTATCTGAGAGCGCGATCGCCACTAATAAGTTTAACCCGCGCTCGCTCGCGCTGACAATTTCTCCATTAATTTCAACTTGAGAAGATTTAACTCTTTGAATCAAAACACGCATCATCAATGTCAAAATAGGAAGAGAGTCCAGTAAAGTTCCCTATGATTTTAGCTTATGAGTTCTCAAACCAATTCTGACAATCACAAAAACCGAGACAAAGAGATTCAACGAGATATTTTATCAGGACAGAAATATTCTTTAGCCAACGCGATCGCACGGGAGGGAGGAAACTTCTTAAAAGGAGAATCTCCTGTTCCAAAATTGGTCCAAGTGACCACAGCAATTAACTTATTTATTGATCGAAATCTTCCCGATTCTTCAGGTGGATTGCAAGCAGTTTTAAAGCGTTGGGTTAAAGCTGACCCGATCGTCAGTCAAAACTTAGAATCACCGCTAACCAGTTTAGAAAAAATTCTTGAGAAAATTCTAGAAAATCAAGAATTATTCTATGAAATTGTCCGTCAAGCCGATGTAAAATGGGGAGAAATGTATGAAGAACGTCCTTACTTTCAAAAACCAGGTCAACCTGCCCATCCAGAAGATGAATATAGCCACGAATCGGTGAGAAATAAGCTTTCTTCCTTAAAAGAAAAACTCTCTTCCCAATAAATAAAAATATGCGACAATATCAACCAGTAGGCTTTCAACAGCATAGCCTAGACACAACTCTTGGACAAATGGTATATTCTGTGCCTGATTTGTCCTTTTATCCTCCCGCGATTTCTCAACTCGATCCCCTCATATTTTTACATAGTTTAGGTGGTGGGTCTTCTGCTTATGAATGGTCAAAAGTTTATCCTAGTTTTGCAGCTACTCACCGCGTTATTGCACCTGATTTAATTGGTTGGGGAGACTCCGCACATCCTAAAATTAGATACGCTGTTGAAGACTATTTAAAGCTAATTAAACATCTTTTAGAAAAAGTCGCCATGTCTCCAGCTTGGGTGGTTGCTTCTTCTTTAACCGCCGCGTTAACCATTCGTTTAGCGATCGCCCAACCGCAATTATTTCAAGGATTATTTTTAGTTTCTCCCTCTGGTTATCGCGATTTTAGTGAAGATTATCGCCAACAAACCTCTTCTCAATTGGTAAGTCTGCCGGGACTCGATCGCGTTATTTATGCAGTGGGTGCTGCAAATGAATGGGCAGTACGGAATTTTTTAGAGCAATTTTTATTTGCTGATTCCTCTCGCTTAAACCAAGAAATTGTTTCCGCTTATCTGACTTCTGCTTTAAGGCCTAATGCAGAATACTCCGCTTTAGCTTCTTTAAGAGGAGATATTTGTTTCGATTTAGCTAAATATATGAAACAATTAACGATTCCTACAGTTTTTGTTTGGGGATTACAATCTCGGTTTAGTCGTCCTCAACAAGGAAAACGCTTAGCAAACTTAAATCCTGAGACAATAAAAGGGTTTCATATTATTTCTGGGACAGGGGTTTTACCTCATTTAGAAAATCCTGCGAGTGTGACAGGATTATTATCCTATTATCTGTGGCGCGATCGCGTCGCTTGATTAAATTAAAGGAAGGCGATCGACTCACCTTCCCTTTTTGTTTAACATGAGAGGAGATTATTTCCCCTTCTTATCCCGCGACTGACGACGGCGATCACGCCATTCGATCGCAGTGAGATATAAAATCCCACCACTGACTGAAACCAATAGCACAAACGCCACCAGAAACAGTATATTCAGGGGAGAAAAAATTTCCACAGTTCACCTCTTTAGAATCCGTTACGGGCCCAGACAACCATTGTAATTGACCAAGTAAACAGTGCTAAACATGCAACCCAACCCAGCGTTAAGATATCCATAATCTATGTTTGCCTTATAAATTTGTATTCAACTCAATCCATGATATCGCGCCCTTTGTGGAGAGACAAGATCAAGATTGAGGTAGAGAAAATTTTTTAAAGGATAGTGCTATGATTTTGCTGTCCCCAAACTCGGTACATTTATGACGGCTAACGTTTTCCCCTCGCGATGGGCCCCTCAACATCCCGATCGCCTTCAACTTTATTCTCTCGCCACTCCAAATGGTCAAAAAGTCGGTGTCATGCTAGAAGAAATTGGTCTTCCTTATGAAGCCCATAAAATTGATATTGGCGCAGGCGATCAATTTGATGAAGAATATAAACAGATTAATCCTAACTCAAAAATTCCCTCTATCATCGATCCCGATGGCCCAGAGGGAAAGCCCATTACCTTTATGGAATCTGGCGCAATTTTATTATATTTGGCTAGAAAAACAGGGAAATTTCTTCCCAGTGATCCCCATTTAGAATGGGAAACCATTCAATGGTTATTCTTCCAAATGGCGAGTGTCGGGCCGATGTTTGGACAGTTTGGTCACTTCTTCAAATTTGCCCGCGATAAGACAACAGATGACTATGGCGTAAATCGTTACACCAATGAAGTCAAACGTCTTTTAGGAGTCTTAAATCAGCGCTTAGAAAGTCGCCAATATTTAGTGGGAGAAGAATACTCGATCGCAGATATTGCAACGTTTCCTTGGATTAATGCGCTCGATTTTTATCAAGGAAAAGAACATTTAGAGTATAACACTTTTAGCAATATTCAGCCTTGGGTCGATCGCTGTATGGAACGTTCTGCAGTACAAACGGGGATTAAAGTTTGTGGCTTTGATTCTTAAATAAACTCAAAAAAATAAGAATTAATGATGCCATTTTAATCCATTTGTTCTACCAAGGAATCCCCCCGTTAAAAAGGGAATTCCTTAATTAAGAAAATGTCGAATCAGCATTTGTCATCTGTAAGCGAGTCTTAAGAATTTTATCCATCCATTGCTCTAGATAATGCCGATTTTCTCGTTTTTCTTCTAAATCTATGGTATCAAAAGGATGGGGGGCAAGTCCTTGAATTGCTGCTGTCGTAACGCAAAACATGGACTTCTGGAAACTATTACAAATCTTAACCAGTAAGTCTCCTTCTCCTCGTCCCGACTGCTGATAAAATTCCCTCAAATAATCAGGGAGATAATGTCTCATATCCTGCATTAATAGGGTTGGGGGGACACCTGCGGTTCCCGTTGCCATCACATCTGCATTTAAGGCGCCATAAGCGAATTCTTCCTGTTCGACAGGAATTTGGTAGGCTTGAGCATTATAAGAAACTAATCCGGGAAAGGGTGTTCCTCGGAAAAAAATAGACTCCACATAAGGAATAGCTGCATCAGAAAGAAAGGTTAATCCTGCTGATTCTGGGATTAATTCATACACCTCGCCGTGCAGTTTTACGCGATAAGTAATGGGACTATTTGCATCAGCTACTAAACCTTGTTTGATATGTTCAACTACATCGGGGATTGAGGTAATTTCTCCGTTTAAATAGCGATTGCTGAGCGTTAAGAATATCTTGCTCATAATTGTCCAGAAATCCCCCAATCCTTTGTAATAAGCCATCTGGCGCAAATGTTCAGGCAAAAATTCCTTAAATCCCTCATGAAACCCTAGCATTAAAGGATTAGATTTAAATTTAGCGCGAATGAGTTTGTCTGCCACTTTGCCAAATTCGGGACTGTCCAAATAATCATCTAAACCACCGCCACCATGCCACATCATCGCGCGCATGGTGTATTCTGCATATTCATAGTTAATGCGATCGTGCCACCAATGACGCAGCAATTTTTTAAAGTTTACCTCGCCATTAAAATATTTAAAGAAATTAAAAAAGATTAAACACTGTTCTTCGGCGACATATTTTAGATTCTTGGCATAGGCATCTAAAACAACCCCATAACTTTTTAAGATTCCCACAACTTCAATTAAATTAGTGGGAGAATCTTTGAGAAGTGCTTCCCCTGCTTCTAAGCGATAGATATCTTCTGCTAGACGATGTTGAGAGGGTTCAAATTCTTTGACAGTCATAATTTGTTCTTTGTTATTTGTTGTTTGTTATTCGTTCTTTGTTCCCCCCTTAATAAGCCGGAGCAAAGCGTGAGGAGGCTAGGGGGGATCAGCAGATTAGTTACAGATACTTTCCTGTGGAACATCCTACATTAACGATGACCCATACAGTACAGGAATTTTAATGGTAACCACGTTTAATCTTGCTCCACCGAAGACTTTTAACTTGATTGAGGCAACAGTAGAAAGTATCACTGAAGCCTTTGAATTTGGGGCGCTCACCGCTACAGAACTGGTTGAACTTTATACGGCTCGGATTGAAGCCTATGATGATGGTGGTCCAACCTTAACAGCCATTATTGAAACAAATTCCAATGCGATCGCGATCGCGGAAAAACTAGATGAAGAATTCTTAGCAGGTGATATTCGCGGCCCCCTGCAATGACGAGATTTTGGTAGGTTTAAATGACCGCGCTTTCGGGAATGATGGCGATGATATCCTAGACGCAACTGTTGGGAAAGGCGGCAATCGACTCTATGGAGGCGATGGCAATGATCCCTTTTTCCTCGGAGCAGACGATCGCATATTTGCGGGAAGTGGCGGTAATAACGTCTTCACTGGTGGTGATGGGGCTGATCAATTCTGGATTGCCACTGGCGAGATTGTTGAAGCAGCCAACACCATCTCTGACTTTACTTCAGGAGAGGATGTCAATGATCGATTCTGACCACTGTTTCTGTGTTGAAGTCTGATAAAGCAGCCGTTTGGGTTTCACTCCAACGCACTAGCCAGCTTGGATTGAGTCCCAACGCTACAATTAAAACCGCTAAAACGATCGCTGGAATGCGGTCTGACCAAGGGACGGCGGGTAAATTACTCAATGCTTGCGGTAACCGTCCGAAAAAGACCCGATTGATCATTAATAAGAAGTAAACCGCCGTTAAGCCAGTTCCCACTAAGCAAAGCAAAGTGGCAATGGGGAAAACAGGGAAACTTCCCCGAAAGACCATAAATTCCGAGATAAAGCCGACCATTCCAGGAATACCAGCGCTTGCCATCACGCCCAAAATCATTAAAGTGCCAATGATGGGTAAACCCCTTTCAGGGTTGAGTAATCCCCGCAGGGTTTCCACGTCTCGCGTTCCCGTTTTCTTGCCGACAACGCCCACCAACAGAAACAGTAACGCAGAAATTAATCCGTGTGCGATCATCTGCGCTACGGATGCGACTAAACTTAAGGGAGTGGCTGCTGCTGCTGCCAGTAAAATATAAGCCATGTGCGCGATTGAGGAATAGGCGACAACCCGTTTCATATCTTTCTGGGAAATGGCTGCTAATGCTCCGAATAAGGCGCTCACTGCTGCCCAAATTGCCAAATAAGGCGCAAGCACTCGCCACCCATCAGGAAATAAGCCAATCCCAAAGCGTAAAATGCCATACGTCCCCAGTTTCAATAAGACTCCCGCTAACAGCACAGAAACAGGGGTTGAGGCTTCCACGTGAGCGTCGGGAAGCCAAGTATGGAAGGGGAAAATGGGGATTTTGATGCCAAACCCTGCTAAGAGAATTAATAACAGAATAATCTGACTGCTGACAGGAAGCATCTGAGATTGTAGCAGTTCATAATCAAAGCTGGACGCATCGGTTAACCATACTAAACCGAGGAAAGATACTAACACCAACGCCCCAGAAATAGCAGTGTAAAGCAAGAATTTTGTCGCTGCATAGCCTCGGTTGTTTCCGCCCCAAATGGCAATTAAAAAATACAGGGGAATTAATTCGATTTCGTAAAATAGGAAGAATAAGAGGGCGTTTTGTGCGAGAAATGCGCCTGTAGTTCCTCCAGAAAGGAGCAGCAATAAGGCATAATAGAAGCGCGATCGCGCAATATTTTGGCTACTGGCATAAATTGCTACTAGGGTCAGAAAGCTATTTAGAAAAATTAGGGGTAATGCTAACCCATCGACTCCTAAATAGTAGGTTAATCCGATTGGGTCTAGCCATGATAATGATTCTGAGATAAATAATCCGCTTTGGCTAGGGTCAAACTGAAGCGCGATCGCGAAGGTATTTCCTAATAAAACACTCGCAATTATTAACGCAAGGGGACGAGATTTATCGGCTTTTTTTTCAGGTAAGAAACCGATCAAAAAGCTACCGATTACAGGGATTAAAATTAAAGTGCTTAGCATAGTTTCTGGTTTATTTTCCTTAAAATAATTAGGGAAAGAAAATCGTAGGATTGAAGGGGCACAAAATCTGAGTTACCCGATCGCGCTTTCCTTTTCAAAAACGGAGATCAAACGCGATCGCCCACTAAAAAGACCAATTAATTAAAAGCATCAATAACAGCGCCCCACTAATCAAAATCGTGAGCAAATATAACTGCGATTGACCAGAAGCGCTGTATTTCAGGCTTTGACTGCTAAACAATGTGCCAAACCCGACAAGGTTAACCACGCCATCAATCACATAGCGATCGAGCCAAGCGCTAAACTTAGACGCAAGTTCGACTACTAGCACCACACTCCAACGATACACTCGTTCCAAATAAAAGTCGTAGGCGAGAAAATCCTGTAAAAATCGCGATCCACTCTGCACAGGTCGCATCCATGTCCGAGGTAGCGCGATCATCGCGCCTAAAATTACGCCCACCGCCCCCGATAAGACTAACAGTAACATCTCTGGCTGATTAATGACTTGTCCTGTACTCGCGATCGAGCCAGTTTCAGCAAACCATAATTGCCAACGCTGGGGGATTAACGGCGCCAGCAGAGCAATGATCATTAAACTTACCATTGGCAATGCCATTGGCCATTGTACTTCTGGAGCGCGACGGGTTTTTGGCTGCGCTTGACCTAAAAAAACTAAGCGAAAGACACGGGTTAAGTTAATCGCGCTGAGAGCATTAATGAGCATAATAAAGGGCAATAACCACTCTGGAAGCGTCTTAAAACTCTCAATCCATTGTCCCATCACCCAAAAGTTACCAAGAGGGAACAATACCACTAATCCTGATGCCCCGATTAGGAAAGAAAGCGTTGTCACAGGCATCTTCGATCCCAACCCGCCCATTTGCGTGATATTTTGATCGTTAACGGTGAAAATAATGGCTCCCGCACTCATAAACAGCAGGGTTTTCGCGATCGCGTGAATCAGTAATAATAACAACGCAATATCTAAGCGCCCAAACCCGACCCCCACAAACACTAACCCCAGATAAACACTGGTGGAATGAGAAAGCGTCCGTTTCAGGTCAATTTGCGCGATCGCGACCAAGGAAGCCCCGATCGCAGTCACCAAGCCCACCGCAATTAACGCTTCCTGCACGATCGGAGATAATTCAAAAATCGGACGCAGTTTAATCAACACATAGGCCCCCGAAGTGACCACGATCGAGTTTCGCATCAACGAGGCGGGATTCGGCGCTTCCATTGCTTCATCTAACCACAAATTTAGGGGGAATTGGGCGCATTTCCCGATCGGCCCTGCAATGAGAGCAAGCCCCAATAATGTCGCGCTGAATGGGGCTAAATCGGCACTCTCAGTCCATGTTTCAATACCTGTGAAGGTTAAATCTACCCCATAACTGGATAAAGCCACAACTCCCATCAGCAGAATAATATCCCCGACACGCTTGGTTAAAAAGGCATCTCGCGCTGCGGTAACCACCAACGGCTGGGCGTACCAAAACCCCACTAACAAGTAAGTGGAAAGGGTTAATAACTCTAATAAGCCATAACTTAACAGCAGGGAATCACTGATGGCAATCCCCGACAAAGCAGCTTCAAAAAAGCCCATTAATCCATAAAATCTTGCCATTGACCAGTCTTTTTCCAGGTACCCTAAAGCGTAGATTAAGGTGACAGCACTGATCCCTGTAACTAACGCTAATGCTCCCAAAGTAATCGGAGAAATTTCAATGGCGAGGGTCAGGTCTAAATCCGCAACTTTTAGCCAATGCCAAACAATTTCTTGGGGGGGGTTTCCCCAGACTAAAAAGAAGACTAAAGACCCATGAATAAAGGCGATCGCGCTCAAAACAAGGTTTATATAAGCTGCTGGTCTTGGACCTGTTTCCCGAATTAATCGCATCGACCAAGGCAATGTTAACACAGCCCCAAGGAGTGCATAAAAAGGAATTAATGCTGTCGTTTTGATTAACAAATCACCCATAGAAAACTTCTCTCCTTAACTGATAGTATTGCTTCTGATTTCTGATAATGAGCTTTTCCCACTTTGTCAAGATTCCTGCTCAATTAGCCTCCGTCTAGAATAAGAATATTGATCAACAACTACCCTTTAATCTTGATTTCTAATTTTCTAGGTTTTTGCAATTTTTTGGAACATATAAGATAGATATCTTTTCTGTTTAATTGCCAACGATATCAAATATAACTTTAACTAATCAAAGGCATGACAAAAATTAAACTTCAGAGTAAAAGAGGTGGGATTCTTTGCAAGAAGTGGCATTTGCTGCCAAGGGGATCATTGTTTTCTACCCAAGCAACAGCCCCGAAATCATTTTTGGCAGCCCTCCTCAGTGAGTATTTTTACTTGAAATCAGACAATTTTCTCTTGCCAGAGCCTTGCCCTTAAACAAGTATAAAACAGTCTCTCCCCTGTGGAGAGAGAAAACCATCCTCCCGGTTGGGGATCCCTCAATATTAAAAAATATTAAACTGCGTAATTTGAAATTATTATGATATTTTATATTGTCAAAGGTGGCAAGGTCATTTATGCTTTTTTATGGTAGGGAAAATAACCTGCCCGTCTAAAAATCCGTAATGAGTTTCGCGAGGAAACCGTTGGTCTTTTCTCGGAAAGAGGGAAAAACTGGCGCGATCGCGACATTTTACGGCAAAATAGGCGCTTTTGTATAAAGAAAACTCTAGCTTGATAATCGAGGAAAATAGATATGCCAATTGCGGTGGGAATGATAGAAACGCTGGGCTTCCCAGCAGTCGTGGAAGCAGCAGACGCGATGGTAAAAGCAGCCCGCGTGACCCTAGTGGGCTATGAAAAAATTGGTACGGGTCGGGTAACTGTAATTGTTCGCGGTGATGTCTCGGAAGTGCAAGCCTCAGTGAGTGCTGGGGTTGAATCAGCCAAACGAGTTAACGGGGGAGAAGTGCTTTCAACGCATATTATTGCTCGTCCTCACGAAAACTTAGAATACGTGCTACCCATTCGCTACACTGAGGCAGTAGAACAATTCCGATAATCATAATAACGGGACATTTCAACGACTAACGCCTTTGAGATGTTCCAACAATTTTCGAGATCGTGAAGCAAACAAACTAAAGGAAAAAAATATCATGGCAGTTGCAGTAGGAATGATCGAAACCCTAGGCTTTCCAGCAGTCGTCGAAGCAGCAGACGCAATGGTGAAAGCAGCGCGGGTCACTCTCGTTGGGTATGAAAAAATCGGAACAGGTCGCGTGACCGTGATTGTGCGGGGGGATGTGTCCGAAGTCCAAGCCTCAGTCAATGCTGGAGTTGAATCCGTGAAACGAGTCAATGGGGGACAAGTTTTATCCACTCATATCATCGCTCGTCCTCACGAAAACTTAGAATACGTGCTACCCATTCGTTACACCGAAGAAGTGGAACAATTCCGCGAAGGCATTGGTATGCCTCGTAACATCACTCGTCAGTAAGCATTTATGCAGATTGCACAAGTTCGCGGTACTGTCGTTGGGACACAAAAGTTATCAAGTATGACTGGTGTCAAGTTGCTATTGTTGCAGTTTATCGATGAAAACGGCGAACTGCTTCCCGAATATGAAGTAGCCGCTGACCCCGTCGGGGCCGGACTGGGGGAATGGGTTTTAGTGAACCGAGGAAGCGCTGCTCGTCAAGAAGAAGGTCATCAAAACCGCCCCCTCGATGCAATGATCGTTGCCATTATTGATACCGTTACGGTGGACAATCAGCGACTTTATGGCAAATCTAGCTAAGTGATTGAGTTAATGATGAAATCCCCAAGACTCGGCCAGATCCCCCCTTTGCCCCCCCTAACAAGGGGGGTTGGGAGAATATAACCAGCAGCTAGGGATTTCAGATAAACATTCATCTTTAAACAAACAGTTACAGTTTAGGAGGAACAAAAAATGGTAGTCCGCAGCGAAGCGGCTCCGCCCACTCCTTGGTCAAAAGCGCTCGCCGAGCCTAAAATTGACGAAAGCGCTTATGTTCATTCTTTCTCCAACATCATTGGCGATGTTGCAGTGGGGCCCGATGTTCTCGTTGCTCCCGGAACATCCATCCGTGCTGATGAAGGGTCGCCCTTTTTCATTGGTGAAGGAACAAACATCCAAGACGGCGTTGTCATTCATGGTTTAGAAGAAGGACGGGTCGTGGGAGAAGACGGAAAAGAGTATTCCGTGTGGATTGGGGAAGATACTTGTATCACCCACATGGCCCTGATTCACGGCCCCTGTTACGTCGGAAACCATTGTTTTATCGGTTTCCGTTCCACTGTGTTTAATTCGCGAGTTGGGGATGACTGCATTGTCATGATGCACGCCCTCATTCAAGATGTGGAAATTCCCCAAGGAAAATATGTCCCGTCTGGCTCTGTAATCACGAATCAACAGCAGGCCGATCGCTTACCTGATGTGCAAGAGTCAGATCGTAAATTTGCTCATCATGTGGTTGAAATTAATGAAGCCCTGAGAGCAGGATATAAGTGCGCTAAAGATGCGAACTGTATTATCCAAGTCAGAAATGAAAGCCAACGCACCGCAGCAAAAAGTAATGGCAATGGTGCAAGCAGGTCTCATTCAACACAATTTATGATCAATCGTCAAAGTAATGGAACTCAACAGGGGGGAACGAACTTGAAACCAGAAGTTATTGAACAAGTCCGCAGTCTCCTCCGTCAAGGCTATCAAGTCGGAACGGAACACGCGGACAAACGACGCTTTAGTCGCAATTCGTGGCAAAATTGCGCTCCAATTAAAGACCATCAGGAACGCAATGTTATTTCAGCACTAGAAGCCTGTTTGGCCGAACATGAAGGAGAATATGTCCGCTTAATTGGCATTGATCCTAGAGCGCGCAGACGGATATTAGAAACAACGATTCAAACTCCCGAAGATAAACCCACTCAAACCAATAGCTACAGCGCAGAGAATGGCAGTTATCAAAAACCAGCCCAGCATCACGGCTACCAGCCCAGCTATCAAAACCATGCAGCGAGTGGTCAGTTAGACCAAAGTGTCAGCGACCAAGTGCGTTCTTTAATTAATCAAGGCTATCAAATTGGGGTTGAACACGCTGATAAACGGCGCTTTAGTCGTAATTCTTGGCAAAATGGCGCACCAATTCAGAGCCGTCAGGTAAACGGGGCGATTCAAGAGTTAGAAGCCTGTCTCGCGGAATATAGCGGGGAATATGTACGTTTAATCGGCATTGACCCCAAAGCACGGCGACGGGTGGTAGAAATGCTGATTCAAGAGCCTGGACAAAATGCCACGATGCAGCAACCAGCTTCTGGTGGTAGTCGCGCTGCTTATGCCCAAAGCACTCAGCAGCCCGCTACAGGACAAATGAGTGGCGATGTTGCTGAGAAAGTACGGAGTCTGGTGAATCAGGGCTGTACCATTGGCTTAGAATATGCCGACCAGCGTCGCTTCCGTCGCAACTCTTGGCAAAATGCAGGACAACTGGAAGGAAACGCCAATCAAATTTTATCTGAGTTAAATGCTTTCCTAGCAGAACGTCCGAAAGATTATGTGCGCTTAGTGGGCATTGATCCCAAAGCCAAACGTCGCGTCACGGAAACACTGGTACAGCAACCAGGCAAGGAAGGAACAAGCGCTGCTCAAAATGGTCGCAGCAGTAATAACGGGAAGCGCAGTTATAGCCAGCCCAGCAGTAATGCTCACTCTCGCTTGGACCAAAATGTGGTCGAACAGGTGCGAAATCTTCTGCGACAAGGCTATCAAATCGGAACAGAACACGCGGATAAACGACGCTTTAGCCGTAATTCTTGGCAAAGTTGCTCTCCCATTGAAAGCACTCGCGAACAAGAAGTGTTATCCGCCCTTGAAGGCTGTTTAGCAGATCATGCGGGAGAATATGTCCGCTTGGTGGGCATTGATACCGATGCCAAACGCCGTGTTTTGGAAACAACCATTCAGAAACCCTAGGCTGATTCATGATCAGGAGGCTAAAATCTCAGTGACCAGTGACCAGTGACCATGATTAATTTGGAGTTAGGCGTTAGGAGTTCAAACAACGATCCCCCCTCCCCCCCTTATTAAGGGGGGAATCAATAACAAATTTTCTTGGGTCAGCAAGACGCTGGTGAACACTCCTGATTTGTGAATCCCATTTTGTAAACCTTATTGGAAGCCATTTAGTGGCGAAGTGCCATGTCCGTGCTTTCCCTGCCAACAACAGGTCATACTCAAGTTTATGTCAGTGGTGATGTGATGATTGACGAAACGGCAACGATCGCGCCAGGAGTGATTCTGCAAGCGACTGCTAATTGTCGGATCATCATTCGGGCAGGAGCTTGTATTGGAATGGGAACAGTGATCACAGCCAGTGACGGCTCGATCGAGGTGGGAGAGGGAGCCATTCTAGGGGCTGGGGTGTTGCTTGTCGGTTACGGAAAAATTGGCGATCGCGCCTGCATCGGCACCGCCAGCACCCTGATTAACACTGCTATTGGCCAAGGGGAATTAGTGACCCCAGGCAGCCTCCTTGGAGATTCCTCCCGCCAAGAAAACCTCTCTTCTGCAACTGAGCCAAAAGAATCGATCAACAGTGATGATCCTTGGTCAAACTCTCAGCCTCCCGTTATGGAATCTAACGGCGAAGTCAACGGGAAGGTGAACGATCATTCGGCTGAAAACAATGGTCATGCTGAGTCCCCAGCTTTTTCAGAATTTTCTAGTGAGACGAATCCCTCAAGTAACGGCGATCGTCCCGAAGAGACTGCAAAAGAGGAGAAAACTGATCCGCCAACTTCTCCATCCCAACAATCCCCCACCAACAGCAAAATTTATGGGCAAACCCATATTGAGCGTTTAATGGTGACATTATTTCCCCATAAGGAGCCATTCAAGAAAAATAATAAATAATCCATAATTTCTTGCCAATCATGGATCGGTCATTCGCTAATTTTATGATTAGTAATTATGACCTATCTAAATCATTGGCAAGATCAAAAAAACACCTTGCGTGTCATAGTTTTGTTTGGACAGACTTCCGTGTGTCCTTAGTTCCCGTGGTTAAATAAAGACATTAATTTTTACTAGAAACGATCCCCGCAACCCTCGTTAATAATGAGGGATAGAAGGGATTGGCAAAGCAGAACATCCAGAGAGAACCAATAAGCAAAAATGATTTAAGAAAAAATTAATTTTAATCTGTAAAATGTTGGCAACTCATGTTAAAGTGAGAAACTAAGAGAGGGAAATCCGATAGGAAAAACCGATAACAATATTGATCGCAGTGAGATCAAGACCTCGAAATTCAGGAGAAAAAAATGGTACAAGCAAAACAATCATCTAGTGGATTTAAAGCTGGGGTACAAGATTACGCCCTGACTTACTACACTCCCGACTACACCCCCAAAGACACTGATATCTTAGCAGCCTTCCGAGTAACCCCCCAGCCTGGGGTTCCTCCTGAAGAAGCGGGTGCTGCGGTTGCTGCTGAATCCTCTACTGGGACTTGGACAACGGTTTGGACAGATAACCTCACCGACCTCGATCGCTATAAAGGACGCTGCTACGATATCGAAGCGGTTCCAGGAGAAGATAACCAATACTTCATGTTTGTGGCTTATCCCCTCGACTTATTTGAAGAAGGGTCTGTCACCAATATGCTGACCTCGATCGTGGGGAACGTTTTTGGATTTAAAGCGTTACGCGGTCTTCGTTTAGAAGATATGCGGATTCCCGTTGCTTACCTCAAAACTTTCCAAGGCCCTCCTCACGGTATTACCGTTGAACGTGACCTCCTCAACAAATACGGTCGTCCTTTACTCGGTTGCACCATTAAGCCCAAACTTGGCTTATCTGCGAAAAACTACGGTCGGGCGGTTTACGAATGTCTGCGCGGTGGTTTAGACTTCACCAAAGACGACGAAAACATTAACTCTCAGCCTTTCATGCGTTGGCGCGATCGCTTCCTCTTCGTTGCTGAAGCTGTCCACAAAGCACAAGCAGAAACCAACGAAATCAAAGGACACTATCTCAACGTCACTGCTCCCACTTGTGAGCAAATGTTAGAGCGTGCTGAGTTCGTGAAAGAACTCAAGATGCCCATTCTCATGCACGACTACCTTACTGGTGGTTTCACCGCAAATACCACCCTTTCCAAATGGTGTCGCGCTAATGGCATTCTCATGCACATTCACCGTGCTATGCACGCCGTGATCGATCGTCAGAAAAATCATGGGATTCACTTCCGTGTTCTGGCGAAATGCTTACGGATGTCTGGTGGGGATCACCTCCACTCTGGAACCGTTGTCGGTAAGTTAGAAGGGGAACGCGCAATCACCCTTGGTTTTGTGGATCAAATGCGGGAAGACCACGTAGAAGAAGACCGTTCTCGCGGTAACTTCTTTACCCAAGATTGGGCTTCAATGGGCGGTGTGATGCCTGTTGCCTCTGGTGGGATTCATATCTGGCATATGCCTGCACTGCTCGATATCTTCGGCGATGACTCCTGCTTACAGTTCGGTGGCGGTACTCTTGGACACCCTTGGGGGAACGCGCCCGGAGCAATGGCAAACCGTGTCGCGCTCGAAGCCTGTGTGCAAGCACGGAACGAAGGTCGTAGCCTTGCTCGTGAAGGCAACGACATTATTAAAGAAGCAGCACGCTGGTCGCCAGAATTGAAAGTTGCTTCCGAACTTTGGAAAGAAATCAAGTTCGAGTACGAAGCAGTGGATACCCTTTAATTGCTGCTGTCCTTTATCATGGGTTGGGAAAGGTGAAATGTTATGACCTCAAAACGAGTGGCTCAAGAAACGGCCCAGATACTGCAAGATTATTTGACCTATCAAGCAGTGCGAACCATTCTTGAGCAGCTATCAGAAACCAATCCCACCCAAGCCCTCTGGCTGCGACAGTTTTCTCAACAGCATGATGTGAAAAATAGTTCCGCTTACTTAGAAGCACTCATGGCAGAACGGAAAGACCTTGTGATGCGAATCATGACTGTCCGCCAAGACCTCGCTGATCGCGTTCTGGATTTTCTCCCAGAAATGGTGCGATCGGGTTTAGAGAAGTCCAACCGGCACTATCGCTGCCAGATTTTAGAACGGCTGACTCAAACTCAAGCCGAAGATGCAGACGACTCCAATGCTGCTGAATAGTCCCGTTGTCAACATTTGATTAAAACCATGAAAACAACTCCAAAACAGGCTTACTACGAAACCCTTTCTTATTTACCCCCTCTCACCGACCAACAAATCGCGAAGCAAATCCAATATATGTTGGATCAAGGCTTTATTCCTGCGATCGAGTTTGAAGAGTCTCCCAAACCAGAAGACCACCACTGGACATTGTGGAAATTACCTTTATTTGAGGCAAGTTCTCCTCAAGATGTTTTAAACGAAGTCCGAGAATGCCGGTCTGAGTATTCCAACTGCTACATCCGTGTGGTCGGATTTGACAACATCCGTCAATGCCAAATGGTTAGCTTTATCGTTTACAAGCCCGACGGCATCCGTTACTAAGGAATGATCCCTCTAACCCCCCTTATTAAAGGGGGCTTTTAGTGGGCGGTAGGATTTACATTAAATCAGTCAGAAAGCCCTCGATTTGAAATTGAGGGACGGGGCTGACAAGCGTCAGAACCAAGTTCCGACGACAGCCCCTCATGAATGGCAAATAAAGGCTTTAGCATTCTGTGTCTCCTTCTAAGAGTTCTAACGTATCTATTCAATCTTCTACTAATTGAGTCATAGTCTTTCGCTTATGTCTAGCATATAATCTTAGTTTTTCTATTCTAGAAATTTCCACTCGAATACTTAATCTTTGTTTTTGCCTCGTCACCCAATGACTATCTTTATGTGATAATCATCTTAACAGACTAACTAAGAAACTTATGTATGGATGCCAGCAAAATCGAATTAATCCCAACTCTGATTTAATTCCTCTCCTAGAACATATTTGTCAGACCGCTAATAATCTAACTAATTGTGGGATTTATGTAGCCCGTCAAACTTTCTTCAACGAAAGTAAGATAGTTGGTAAATATGATTTAGAAAAAACCTTAAAACAACAAAATAACTTTAAGGCTCTCCATTCTCAATGCGCTCAACAAATTCTAAGAAGTGTCGCCGAATCCTTTAAGTCTTATCAAGGACTACGAAAAGCCTTTTTTGAAGGGACGATTGATCAACATCCCAAACTGCCAAGTTATAGAGATAAGGGAGGGATGGCTGTTGCTTCTTATCCTAAACAAGCTCTTAAATTAAAGGGTGATCAGGTTAGGATTCCTTTAGGGAAAACCCTGAAAGCATGGTTTGGGTTATCAGAGTTCTTTGTCTCTTTTCCTTCAAATCTAGAGTGGGGAAAGATTAAGGAACTTAGAATCTTTCCTCGAAACCAAGAGTTTTATGTGGAATGGATTTATGAAAAACCTGAGTCCAAAATAACAGTTAACTCAACAGAAGCATTAGGAATTGACCCTGGTATCGACAACTGGTTAACTTGTGTTTCTACTCTAGGGGACTCTTTCATTATTGATGGAAGGAAAGTTAAATCTCTTAATCAAAACTATAATCGCCGAGTTTCTTCCCTAAAAGAGGGAAAGCCTCAAGTTTATTGGGATTTTGAGTTAGCTAGAATCACTGAAAAGAGAAATCGTCAGATTAGAGATGCTGTTAACAAAGCAGCCCGAATGGTAATCAATTATTGTTTATCTAAGAACATCGGCACGATTGTTTTTGGGTGGAATGAAGGTCAACGATAAGGAATTAACATTGGAAAGAAGAATAATCAAAACTTTGTCCAGATTCCAACGGCTAAGTTAAAGAATCGGATTCAACAATTAGCTACTGAATATGGGATTGAATTTGTAGAAACTGAGGAAAGCTATACTTCCAAGTCGAGTTTCTTGGATCGTGATGTGCTACCGACATTTGGTGAAAAACCCGAAAGGTGGCAGCTTTCAGGAAAACGAGTAACAAGAGGATGCTATCAAGATTCTCAAGGAAGGATCATTAATGCTGACTGTAATGGCGCAGCTAATATCCTTAGAAAAGTAGAGATACAGTTAGGAATCGTCCTAGCCAAGGTTTGTAGGGCAGCTTTGACTCTGCCATCCAGACTGTATATCTGGAACTCTAAAAGAAGAAGCCTCGCAAGGAGGTTTTTAACCCGTTGCGAAGCCTCCTTTTAGAATCCTCGTCTCTTTAGAGCGAGGAGAAGTCAAATCGCCCACCATTGTCATAATAGTGCTTCTGGAAGTGTCTTGATTCCAAGGTGCATTTTCTCTAAACAGTTGATACTGAAGTCCCCCAAGTTTAAGGCTTTGGGGGGCAAAATCATTTAAAATTTTTATGGAATTGCTATATAAAACGTTAAAGAAGTATTACCATATTTTTTCTGGCGAATCACAGTTAAATTTTCGATTTCCTGATCTTCCCATTGTTTAGGGTCATGCTCGATCGCGATCTCCCCTTCTGTTGCTAATAATTCCAAGTCTGATACTAGACTTAAAACAGGGGTGTATAACTCACTAGCATAGGGCGGATCAAAGTAAATGAAATCAAATTGCTGTCCTTTTAAGGCTTTTAATTTCTCTCGGATATCTCCTTTAAAAATCTGCCATTCCTGTTCGCTGCTGGCGACTTTTTGCCAATTCTCGCGAATAATTTGACAAGCTCGTTGGTTCTGTTCAATTCCTACTAGAAAGCTAACCCCGCGACAAAGTGCTTCTGCTCCCATTGTCCCATTTCCTGCACATAAATCGAGCCAGCGAGCTTCTTCAATTTTACCTTGCCAAATGTTGAATAGCGCCTCCCGCACCCGTGCAGATGTCGGACGGGTGAGTTGTCCTGGTAAGGTTTTTAAGAGGCGATTTCCATAGATTCGCATCAGTTGAAATTAAATTTCAGCGTAAGCGCGATCGATCAGACATCGGGCTAAAGTTTGTGTTCCCGTATGTTGATAATAGTTCGTCGTTAAGTCTAAAAAGGCTGCTAAATAGTCTAGTTGATCATCAGAAAATTCGACAAAACTTTGAACATTGTTCATGACTTTCTGAGGGGTTAAGTCTTTACTTTCTACAAAGTCTCCCATCCAATCTTTCACTGATCCAAACGCTTTGCCAATAAATCCTAATTGATTTTCTGTGTCTTCCCCTGGAATGTAACCGCTAATTCTTTGATAGGTATCATTGTTTTCCAATTCATCAGCATTGAGGCCTGAAATAATCTCTTGTGCTTTCTGAATAAAATCGGGGCCAAGGGGAATTAACCCATCTAGACAAACTAAAGCTGTCATCCGCATCAGATTCTCTTTGCTGTAGCTAAATAGAGAGTTAACAAAGTCGCCAATACTGTCTCCTGGTAGTCCATTAATCTGACAGAATGCGATTAATTCAACAACGGTTTTTAGGGCTAAATCAATGCTTTGCGCCTTGTCTGCTTTCGGTGTGATATTATTAAGAAAGCCCAGCAAAGGAATCCGTTCTCCTACTTTATTCGCTAAGGCGGCGCTGGCTAAAGCAGTGTCGGTGCGATCGACTGTTTGATATAGCCAAAGCGCCCGTTGATAGCCTTGAGATTCATCATTAAATAACCACACAGCGCGATCGCCGATTTGTTGAATTAATGCTTCGTCTTCTTCTCCCGTCACTTGGCGAATGGTGTTTTCAAAGCCAACTAGATTATCCCATTCTCCGGGTACTACAAAGTCTAGTGCATTCAGCACCCGAACGGTCATATTTTGTTCTGGAAGTTCGTCAACTAATTTAAAAATTGCTTCTGTCATTCCCTTAATCTAAATCAATAAGAATAGTGTTTGCTGGTGAAGGACACAATCCAAGATGTCCTTTAATTAATTATAAGGATAAAGTTTCATCTCTGATTATATCATAAAAAACCAGCCGTTAACATCTCAGAGCTAGGGATATTTTATGGTATTAGTTCTTGGGTGGACATTGCCCACCCGATCGGAGAAACGACTAGAAATTATTGGCGAACTGAGCCATTATATTCGATTGTAATTTCTCCTGTATTTGTGTTAACAACGACGACACTTTCTATGGTGTATTCAGTAGAAGTGGGTCGTCTGCCAAGAAAGGTAAATTGCCACACGCTTTCGGCGAGTTCTTGATAATTAGTTTCTTGAGCGGGTCCGTGCATTGCTGGTTCAGCGCGGTATTCACTTAAACCGCCATTGGCTTTTTCTGCTGCTTGACGGGCTAAGTTTTTGGCTTTGTTTAGTTCGATTAATGTTCTGTATTCGATAACAGAATCTTGATTTTGTACAAAAGTTTGGCTATGTCCAGAGAGGGGATAGCTGATGAGGAGAAGGGGGGCGATCGCGCTCAGCAAAGCATTTTTAATCAGAGATAGTTGAGTCATTCTTTTTTCCTTAAATTCTAAAGTTCAGCTAGGGTATCTAAATCAAATTTTTTCAGCCATTCTTTGCGATCACTCTCGGCAAATGTATCACGGCGAGAGACAATTTTAACTTGATAGCGATCGCGCAATAAAACCGCTGTTGCTTTACTGCCTTGATTCACCACTGGATAACCTTGAATCGTCTCTTGACTGTCTTTAAATTTATCAGCAGCCGTGGGATTATTTGCCACATCGGAAATAGACATTAAGGCTAACTCCTGTCCATTTTCTTCTAATTTAGCTTGAGCAAATCCCCGTTTTTCTTGAACATAAACAATTTTATAAGACCCTTCATTCTCAGGAAAATAACGATTTAACTCTCCCCCTTTTACAGCATCTTCAGAAACCGCAACGGCTCCCGATTGAGTGCTTTCTTGTTGTGCTTGGTCAAAGCGAGAAGTGGGTTCATTTTGACCGCAAGCAGGAGTGAGAAGGAAGAGAGTCACTAGGAGAAATAAAGAAAAGATAGAGCGTAGTTTTAACATCAGGTTTAGCTAAGAATCACAATTGAATCAACGATTTGGTTCGGTTAACCAACAAACTGTTAGAAACAACCAGAACTAATTTTATATTAAGATAAAAGGAGATCGCTAGAAAGGAGGAGGCTTCGTGAAGCAGGATTTCCCAAAAATTGCACAATTGAATCTTTCTGGAATGGGTTGTTGGCTAACGCTGATTGTCGGCGCTTTGTTACTAACTTCAGTCGGACTGGGTTGGGTGGTCAACAGTGTCCTGATTGTCATTGGTTTAATAATTGTGATCCCAGCGATCGCCCTGTTTGGGGTGCAATGGTGGCTGAGACGCAATCTCGTAGAAGACCAGTGTCCAGTATGCCAATATCAGTTTACTGGTTTTAATGGTACGATGTCCCGTTGTCCCAACTGTAGCGAACCGCTAAAAATTGAAAAAGGACGCTTTGAGCGCATTACCCCTCCCGGTACGATCGATGTGGAAGCAGTGGATGTAGATTCTTTCTCTGGGTGAAGCGATAAGTGTGGGAATAGCAGATGATTACGACAAGGGGAAAGTGTTTTTCTTTAGTGAATCATTGAAACCAAACCTTGCTCATACGATATCCTTAACAAAAGAAACCTTGCTAATTCTCAACTATGACTGAGCAAATACAGTGGGTCAACGCCATCTCAACTCGTCTCTCCCTCGAAAGCGCGATCGCGGATGTGAGCGATCGCATCCAAGAAAAGTTATCGGGGTCTGCTGATCTCGGATTTTTATTCATCTCCTCCGCTTATGCGAGTGAATACCCGCGCTTAATTCCTCTCTTGAAAGAAAAACTACCGATTAATGTTTTAATTGGCAGTGGAGGCGGAGGAATTATTGGGATTGATGAAGAAAACCAAGCCCAAGAAATCGAAGGAAACCCCGCATTAAGTCTCACTGTTGCCCATTTACCAGGGGTCAATATCAAAGGGTTTCATATCAGCGCGGATCAGATTCCAGACTTAGACAGTGCTGCGACCGCATGGACAGATTTAACAGGGGTTTCTCCAGACGAAAACCCCGACTTTATCTTACTAGCCGATCCCTTCTTTTCCAAGGTGAATGATTTGCTCGAAGGTCTAGATTTTGCTTATCCCAATGGGAAGAAAGTGGGAGGATTAAGCAGTGCGATGGCGATGGGAGTACAAACAGGTTTATTTTATAACAGTCCGACCCAAACAGACACCGCATTATTACGAGAAGGAATGGTTGGCGTTGCTTTGAGTGGAGAGATTAAAGTGGATACTCTAGTCGCCCAAGGTTGTCGTCCTATTGGCCCACAATATCAGATTACCCAAGGAGAACGGAATATTCTCGCCGAAGTGGTAGAAGTGGGAAAAGATAGCACAGAAGCAGCTAAACCGCCCCTACAAGCCTTGAGAGAATTAATGAATGAGTTAAGCCCTGAAGACCAACAACTCGCCCAGCATTCGTTGTTTATCGGGGTTGCTAGAGATGAATTTAAGTTAGAGTTACAGCAGGGAGATTTCCTGATTCGCAACTTATTAGGGGTTGATCCCAAAGTGGGCGCGATCGCAGTGGGAGATAAATTACGCCCTGGCCAGCGTGTCCAGTTTCATCTCCGTGATGGGAATACCTCAGCAGAAGATTTAGAAGTCCTCCTTAAACAGTATCAGCAAAAGGACAATAATACCTCTCCAGTCGGGGCGCTTCTCTTTTCTTGTTTAGGACGGGGTAAAGAATTATACGGGAAACCGAATTTTGATTCGGAACTATTTCGTCAATATATGAATCATATCCCCATCAGTGGCTTTTTCTGTAATGGTGAAATTGGACCTGTGGGACATCAAACTTTTTTACATGGCTATACTTCTTCCTTTGCTATCTTTAGAAAGTAATTAGTCATTGGTCATTGGATAACAAATATGCGTATTTTAATTAGTCTATTTTTCCTAATTTTCCTGTTAAGTTTCTCCACGCCAAGTTGGGCGCAGAATCCCGATTCCTCCTCAGTGACAGAAGAACAACTGCAACGGGGGGATGAAATTGCAGAAAAAGCCTTTCAAGCACTAAGAGAAGGTGATTTTGCTAAATCAGAAACCTACTGGGGAGAGTTGATTGAAATGTTTCCCCGTAACCCCGCAGTTTGGAGTAATCGCGGGAATGTACGGTTGAGTCAGAGTAAAATTGAAGGTGCGATCGATGATTATAATCAAGCCATTGCGATCGCGCCGAATCAGTCCGATCCTTACCTTAATCGTGGCATTGCTTACGAAATTATTCAACAGTGGGATAGGGCGATCGATGACTATAATACTGTCCTCAACTTAAATCCCAATGATGCAATGGCATACAATAATCGTGGGAACGCTAAAGCGGGGAAAGGGGATTACAACGCAGCGATTACAGACTACCAAAAAGCAGCCGCTCTCAATCCAGACTTTGCGATCGCACGGGCAAATGCAGCTTTAAATTACTACCAAATTGGCGATGACCAAGAAGCCCTCAAAGAAACTCGCAATCTCGTCCGAAAGTATCCTAACTTTCCTGATGTTCGTGCAGCACTCACGGCTATTTTGTGGGCGGAAGGGAAACAAGGAGCAGCAGAAAGTAACTGGGTTTCCGTGATGGGGAACGACAAGCGTTATCGCGATGTGGAATGGTTGAGAGAAGTGCGCCGTTGGCCCCCGCGCATGGTGGAAGCCTTAGATAATTTTCTTTCCTTAAATGATTAATTGCTCTAGGGAAAGGTTTTCTAAAATTTCTGTGTGGGAAGAAGAGAAAGACTTAAACGCGAGAGAGTAGCTGATCAATCAGTTTCAACAAAGCAGTGAACGCGATCGCGCCGAGGCTTATGATCACCGCAAAAAGGATAATCATCACAACTGTAATCTCATGAATCGGTGGAATCAGAAGCACCACAACGAGGGTAATTCCGCCAACAATTAGCAAGCCAATTTTTTCAATCGATCGTTTCCACTGAGCATATAATAACCCTCCCAGACTCATCCCCCATAAGCCCATACTCATCCCAGAAACCCCGCCAAAAATACTGGTCAAGGCGATCAACAATAGCGCCCCTTCAAACCCTGTAAATGCAGCGCCAGCTAGACATTCCCAGAAGGTAAAATGGGAACGCAGATGAATTGGTGTTGGAGAAGGGGAAGGTGTCATTCCCTTTCCTTCAGGTGGCGGAGTGTCAAGATTTCCTTCTCCATTATTTTGGGAATTGGGCGGTTCTAAAACTTTGATGCTCTGTGGGGGATGGGGAGAGTTGCTGCTTCCGTGTTCCTTCTTTTCTAATGGAGGTTTTAAGGATTTTGGTGGCGTTGGCGCTGGTAGTGGTTGTCTGTTGACAGTAAGCATTTTTCGCCAATCAGCCAGTTGACTAAAGCCAACTGCATCGGAAGTTTCCAATTCTTCAACTTCTTCACCCAAAATGGTTTTTTCCTCAAGCACTCTGAGAATTGCTTGTGCAGATTGAAAGCGGTCTTTGGGCACTGGTAAGAGCATTCGATCGAGAATTGCTGCTAATTTTTCACTGATCTGATCGACCTCACCGCGCCAAACCCATTTCCCCTCATAAGGCTTGTATAACTCCTGAATTTCTTTTCCTGTGAGTAAGCGCAGACAAGTTGCTGCTAAGGCATACAAATCTGTCGAAGGATAAACCCTTTCTCCATACATTTGCTCAGGGGGAGCGTAGCCAGGGGAATAAATACCCGTCGAGCGTTGCGTGGTACTTGCTCCTTTTACCAGTTTCACCGCGCCAAAGTCAAGGAGATAGAGTTTTCCCGCGCGATCGCGCATAATATTGGAAGGCTTAATATCCCGATGAATTGATTTATTGCTATGAACAAACTGCAAAATCTTCAACAAATTTTCTAAAACTTCCCGCACTTCCGTTTCTGTTAATTGCCCTTTTCTATTTAATTCTTGTTCTAAGTTTTCTCCATCAACAAATTCTTGTACAATATAGAAGAATTGTTTTTCCTCCCCCTTTCCTTCTGAAAAAATCATGGTAAAAAAGGCATATAAATCAGGAATTTGTGGGTGTTCATTGCCTAGTGTTTCTAAAACTTCTGCTTCTCTGGCAAATAATTTTTCCGCAATTCTTAATTTTTGGGCATCGAGACAATTAGAAGGTCGAAATTGTTTAACAACACATTGACGCTTTTTGGGGGTATAGCAATCAATGGCTAGATAAGCAGCACCAAAGCCTCCTTTTCCTAACTCTTTTTGTGGAATATACCTTCCTGCTAGAATTTGAGGCATTCCGCAGCAATGACAGTATTCTTGTTGATCTGTTTTTCGTTTGGGAAAAGTATTAATCGGTTCTGAACAATCGGGGTGAGTACAGTATGTTCTCATGGAAATGATCCAGTTATTAATTCACTAAAGTCAGCCGTACCGTTTTTTTCAGGGCAGAAATTATCTTCTCAATCCATCTTTGATGAGTTTAACCCTTGTCTTTTGGCTTTCCATTGAAGCTGCTCTTGATGATTTCAGGAGTGACGATCAACAATGATCATGCTAGCAAAATTTTGGAGGAAAGAGAATTTCAGGTTTCCCATTTTTGGGTCCAGAATGGTTATAATCTGCGAGTTGCGATCGCGGTGATCAGGGAAGTTTGAAGGAAAATAAGCACAGCAAATGCTCAAGTTTTGTAGCATGATCGAATCAGAATCGTAATTCAAGGATAAAATGATGGAAATCGGTGTTCCCAAAGAAACCAAAGATCAAGAATACCGCGTGGGTTTGAGTCCCAGCAGCGTCCGTAGTTTATGTGACAGAAAACATCAAGTTTTTGTCGAGACCCAAGGGGGAATTGGGGCCGGCTTCACAGATGAAGACTATCAACAAGCTGGTGCGACGATTGTCAAAGAGAGCAAAGAAGCCTGGCATCGGGAACTGGTGGTAAAAGTGAAAGAACCCCTCCCCGATGAATATCCCTATTTGCAAGCAGGTAAACTTTTATTTACCTATCTGCATTTAGCAGCAGATCGCACCCTAACAGAAGCCTTGATCAATTCTGGCATCAGCGCAATCGCATATGAAACCGTTGAACTGCCCAACGGCAAACTCCCTCTCCTCAACCCCATGAGTATTATCGCAGGACGCTTATCTGTCCAATTTGGGGCGCATTACCTCGAAAAACAACAAGGAGGTCGTGGAGTCTTATTGGGAGGCGTTCCGGGGGTTCGATCGGGGCGTGTGGTAATTCTTGGCGGTGGTGTTGTCGGCACAGAAGCGGCTCGTCTGGCGGTGGGAATTGGCGCGCAAGTGCAAATTCTGGATGTAAACGTCGATCGCCTAGCTGAGTTAGAAAACCTCTTTGGTTCACGGGTAGAATTGCTTTACAGTAATACTTCTCAAATTGAAGCAGTTGTTCCAGAAGCTGATTTACTGATTGGGGCTGTCCTAACTACAGGGAAACGAGCCCCGAAACTGGTGACGCGAGAGTTAGTGCAAAAAATGCGATCGGGAAGCGTGATTGTAGATGTTGCGGTGGATCAAGGGGGTTGTGTCGAAACCTTAAAAGCAACCTCCCACACTCACCCCACTTATGTTGAAGAAGATGTGGTTCATTTTGGCGTTCCCAATATGCCTGGTGCAGTTCCTTGGACAGCAACCCAAGCCTTAAACAATAGTACACTGCCCTATGTAATTCAATTAGCGAATCAGGGCTTAAAAGCACTAGACGAAAATCCCATCCTTGCGAAAGGTTTAAACGTTCATCAGCAGCAGCTAGTTCATCCTGCAGTCCAAGAAGCCTTTAATCATTAAAGCCAGCAAAGGTATTAGTGACCAGTTACTCTACCTTTTTTAGTCACTGGTCACTGCTGGAAACTTTCAGAGAGAGTTCTTGGTCTGATTCAAGATCAGGGTCTATGGTTTGAATGAGTAGCGGTAAGTTTGCCCCATTGAGTCCCCGTCGAATGCGATGGGAGGTTTCATCAAAGCCAACAAAGAGAGGATAGGCTTTTTGCGCTCCTTCGCTGAAGATATGCTCTTTGCCCAACGGCATAATCCACTCATAATCTTCGTTGAGACAAATTTCTGTTTCTCGCCAACGATGCAGTAACTCAGAAAATTCTTCTTGGGGGCGATGGATAAAAATCATGATTTCCACCCCCATTTTGATTTTCCATTCTGGGTCACAGGTGAGAATAGCAAGATCACAAGGCAGTTGTACCACTTTTGGGCGATTAAAATTGCCATCCCCAGAATACTTGGCCGTGCGTAAACGGAGAAGGGGTAAAGGAATCGTAATGACGCTTTCATCGGGACGACGCAAACTGGGTAACATTTCCAAGTAAGGTCGATATTCTCGCAGGAGCGCGATCGCGCCTTGACGATTGCTATACTCAGCGAGTAAGGTTTCGTATTGGGATTGTTTAATCGACATGACTTTTTGAGTTTCCCATGACGAGAATCGGGATTTTCTTCTGGTTTATCGGGAAAGGGTCGATCGAGAGTCGCGTTTTGTTCGACTCCCGATGCTAAGACAATATCTTTGATCAATCGTTAACTGCTCATTAACCGAGTTCATCAAAGATTTTGAACATGGGGAGATACATGGAAAGGAGAATCACCCCCACCATTGTCGCCACCCCGATCATCATTAACGGTTCAATCAAACTGGTGAGAGCCTTAACCGCTTGTTCAACTTCGTCTTCATAAAAGTCAGCAACTTTCATCATCATGGCATCTAGTTCCCCTGTTTCTTCCCCAATGCTCATCATTTGAATTGCGAGGGGAGGGAAAACCTCTTCCTGTTGCAAAGCGAGACTAATCATTCCCCCTTGTTGCACTTCTTGTTTCGAGGCTTCGATCGCATTAGCGTAAACTTGGTTTCCTGCGGTATCGCGGACAATATCTAAAGTGCTTAAAATAGGAACGCCCGATCGCGTTAACGTTCCAAAAATCCGACAAAACCGAGCCACCGCGTTTTTTTCCACCAATTCGCCAAACAGGGGAACTTTTAATTGAAATTTATCAATTTCTAAGCGACCAACTGGCGTTTTGTAGAATTCTCTAAAGGCAACAACAACTACAATCACAATTGTAATCGGAATCAGGACTCTGACACTTCTGAGCAACCCACTAAGGTTCACCATAAATTGTGTCAAAGCGGGTAAAGTAATGCCTAAATCGAGGAAAATTTGGGCAAAAATCGGAATTAAAAATACCGTCATCCCGATAAAGACGAGGAAGGCAAATATCCCAACTGCTACTGGATAAGCCATTGCGGATTTAATCTGACCTTGTAAGCGAGCGATGTCTTCCAATAACTTAGCGATGCGGTTAAGGACTTCATCGAGCACCCCCCCTGCTTCTCCCGCTTCAATCATGCTCACATAGAGCTTGTCAAAGCATTCAGGGTGTTTACTCATCGAGTCAGAAAGATTTGCTCCTTGCTGGACTTCGGCACTAATAGCAAGGATAGCTTTACGGAGTTTCGGGTTGCCACATTGCTCACCCAAAACCCCTAAACAGCGTACAATTCCCACCCCTGCATTGACCATTGCTGCAAACTGACGAGAGAAAATCGCCTTATCCTTAACCCCGACACTGGAGAGTTTTTCTTCAATGAAAGAGAGGTCAATGTCTAAGTCCATTCCTGCTTTCGTTGCGCGACCGACCTTGGCATATTTCCCTCTCATCAGTCTTTGGGCTTCTACGGGAGACTGGGCTTTAACTTTTTCTTTGCTTTTTTGCCCTCTTGCGTCTTGAACTTCTACTAAATAAGTGGTCATGATTTTTTTCCCTAATCACTCATTTTTTAGCGACGGACTTTTGCTTTTGTTTTCAGAGATGCTCCGCTTGCGGTTAAGCGATACAACTCATCAGGTTTACTGCTTTTGGAGAGAGCTTCTTCCATTGAAATTGCCCCTTTATTGACCCAATCGGCTAAGGATTGCTCCATTGTTTGCATCCCCAGTTTCATTCCTGTTTGAATCGAGGAATAGATTTGGGAGGTTTTTCCTTCTCGGATTTGGTTGGCGATCGCTGGCGTGATCACCATAATTTCTTGCGCTAAAGCTCGTCCAAATTCACCCGGCTTGGGATTTTTCTTTTTGGGCAGACATTGACTGAACACAGCCACTAAAGACCCAGATAACTGGGCGCGAATTTGCGCTTGTTGTTCGGCTGGGAATACGTCCACCATACGATCGACCGTTGCTGCAGCCGAACTGGTGTGTAACGTGCCGAATACCAAGTGACCTGTTTCTGCTGCGGTTACTGCCAGAGAGATGGTTTCTAAGTCCCGCAACTCACCCACTAGAATAATATCGGGGTCTTCCCGCAGGGCTGCTTTTAGGGCGTTGGCGAAACTCTTGGTATCTTCTCCTTTTTGCCGTTGGTGAAAGAGACATTTATCATTAGGAAAAACGTACTCGATCGGGTCTTCTACGGTTAAAACGTGCTCGTAGCGAGTCTTATTAATCATATCTAGAATTGCTGCGAGGGTCGTTGTTTTTCCAGACCCAGTCGGACCCGTCACTAGGATTAATCCGCGAGGATAGCCCGCCATTTGTTTAACCACATCAGGCAATCCCAATTTCTCATAATTAGGAATTTTGGAGGATAAGGCTCGTAAACAAGCTGCATAGCAACCGCGCTCTTTGTAAACGTTTACTCGAAAGCGAGCCAACCCTTTCACCCCATAAGAGCAGTCTAATTCCCAGTTTTGCTCTAATTGTTTCCGTTGAGTGTTGTTGAGCATACTGAAAATGAGTCGCTGAGTTTCTTGGGGAGTCAGGTGGTCTTCATTAGCTGGTTGTAGTTTCCCGTTGTAACGGAAATACACTGGCGAACCTGCTTGAATGTGCATATCCGAGCCGCCTTTTTGCACCAATTGTTCCATCAAATCTTCGATCATCAATTCCATATTTTTCTTCTCCGTGATTGGGCATCAGTGATTTATAGTTAACACTATACAACTAACCATTCGGGGGTTGAGGCGACTGTTAAACCTTCTCTCAAAATTGAGGAAATTTACCTAAACTTTCCCCCTGCTTTTATTCTTGAAAACGAGGAGTTAAGCAGTAGGGACAATCTAGCCATTCTTGTTGCAGTTCTGCGTTACAAGTGCTACAAGTTAGTGAGCTTTTGCGTTTTGCTTTCAATTCTGCTTCCAACCCTGAGTCAGTGAAGGTTACCCGTTCCACTTCTTCTAGAGTGGTGTATCCTTCCCGCACTAAGTTTAAACTGTAGGCGAGGAGCGTTTTCATTCCTTCCTCTACTGCTGCTTCTTTGATGCGCTCTGTGGGTGCGCCTTGATTAATCAGGGTTTGGAGAGTTTCCGTCATCTGCATTACTTCGTAAACCCCTGCTCGTCCTTTATAGCCGACACCATTGCATTTAGAACAAACTTTCCCTTTGCTAGCGCTGATTTGTTCAGGGGTGAGGGTGTTGGCTTTATAGAAGGTTATATCTTCTTCGTTGCCTGCAGCGAGTCCAAACCGAGAGAGTTCTTCATGACTGGGAGTATAAGCAATGCGACACTGACTACACACGCGACGCATTAAACGTTGCGCCAGAACACCAATGAGAGAGCCTGAGATCATAAATGGTTCTACACCCATTTCATCTAAACGGGCGATCGCACCTGCGGCATCATTGGTGTGGAGGGTTGTTAAAACTAAGTGTCCAGTCAAAGCTGCTTCGATCGCGGTTTTGGCGGTTTCTTTATCTCGGGTCTCTCCCACCAGAATAATATCAGGGTCTTGACGGAGGAAAGAGCGAAGAATTGAAGAGAAGTCCATGCCTTTTTCCCGAATCACCTGCACTTGGGTAATCCCTGGCAAGGCGTACTCAATAGGGTCTTCGGCGGTGCAAATATTCACTCCAGGGTCATTCCGTTCCGCGAGGATGGAATAGAGGGTGGTTGATTTTCCAGAGCCAGTGGGCCCTGTTACCAGAATCAGTCCGAAGGGACGACTAGCCATGCTTCTGACTAATTCTAGACTTTCTTGATCCGTAATCAGAAAATCGAGTCCTAGCTGGGTGGCGCTGTTATCTAAAATCCGTAAAACAATTTTCTCACCGTAGCGACTGGGGAGACTGCTGGCGCGAAAGTCCACATTTCGCCCTTGATACTTGCGTCGTATTTTGCCGTCTTGGGGGAGTCGCCGTTCGGCAATGTCTAATTCGGCCATAATTTTAAAGCGAGCTGCGATCGAGGGAGCCACTTTAATCGGTAGTTGCTCAAAGGCTTGCTGCAATACCCCATCTCTTCGCATTCGCACGCGGACAAATTCTTCTTGGGGTTCAATATGAATATCAGAAACGCCGTCTTTGAGAGCTTTAATCAAAATCCGATTGACAAGGTTAATAATCGGAGCGCCGTTGGGGTCTCCTAATGATTGCTCTAAATCAACATCTTGAGTGTCCTCAATTTGTTCTTCTACTTGATCTCCTTCGATCTTTTGCAGGTCTGTGGTAACATCTAGCTGCTTTTCTTCTTCTTCTATCTCTTCTTGGCGAGACTGTTCATCTAAGTATCGGGAAATAATTCGTTCGTAATCTTCTAGGGTCAGGACGACGCGCTGGGGTTTGAGACCTTTTGGACGTAAGATACGATTGAGATTATCTTGAGCATCTAGCTGATCGGGGTTAACCATCCCCACAATGAGGGAAGGGGGACGAGTGTCTCGTTTAGACAGGGGCAGAAGTTTGTAACGACGACAGATATCAACGGGAATAATCTCATTAATTAATTCATCAATGGGATAGTCATCAATATCTTCGGTTTCTGGGTCAAGAGATTCTACTCCATAAAAAATTTTCAGTTCAAATAGATGATGCCTTTTATATTGGCGATAAAGCTCGGGGGGTAATTCTTTTCCTGTAATGGCGCTTAAGGCATCGGGAAAAGACCGTTTTCCTTCTGATTCTGAAACTTCTTGTCTTGCTTTTTCAATTTCTGAAACATCAGCATAACCTGCTTGAATCAGTTTATTCCCAAATGGGGAAGAATCCCTGAGAGTGGTTAAGGCTTGTTTGCGTTTCTGGGCAGAAGAGGATTTAGTCATTGGAGTAATCCTTGCAATGTATTATTTGAGCGATCGCGCTTTACTGAACTTTGAACGGCGTTTCATTCTTTCAGCGTGGCTAGTTTGTTATTTTAAACCAAGTTAATGAGTTTCATTAAACTTATTCTAGGATAGATACCCCTGATTTTTTGTATTCATCAATCTGAGTCGTTTATATCACTTCTAATCCTCTTGCTTAAGCAAAAGATTTCAGCCTTTTAGATTACCAAACTTAAGCCTGATCGTGAGGTTTTTTCCGGTTAAGGATTCAGGTTTCACAACCTTGCTCATCTTGTCCTTGATGAGAGGTTTTAATCCACTTCAATTTTTTCGGGCGCACCGCTAGGCGAGCAGTCATGCTGGGAATAATCAGTAACCAGTGGAGCAGATAAATCGTTCCTCGTAAGGTTTCCCCAAGGATTTCTTGCTTAGAATCAGCTTGTGTTTCTCGCAGACCTTGAAACATTCCCCAGACGGAAAAGGTAAACATCACGCTAGTTGCTGGCAAATAGAGGGGGGGGTCTTGTCGCAACATGACCATGAGGAGGTCGGGAATGGCTGCGGTGGGAAGGATGTATTGAAACATTAAGAAGGTGAGGAGGTCAAGGGTTTTGCCCAATCCCATCGGGTTACGAATGATCCAGCGCCAGTAGTCTAGGTAACGTTGATAACCCCCTTCGGCCCAGCGATTCCGTTGATGCCAAAGGGCGATCGCGCTGGTGACTCCTTCTTCTCCCACACTCGGATGATTGATAAAACCAATTTCCCAGTGATCTAAATGGAGGCGAATGGTCAGGTCAAGGTCATCGGTAATGGTTTGTTCATTCCATTTTCCGCAACTAGCAAGGGCGCGACGGCGCACAAATTGACCATTCCCGCGTAATTCGCCAATTCCCCCTAACGCAATGCGGTGCTGCTGAAAATAGCTATCAAGGGCCATTTCTGCTTGTTGTCCTTTTGTCCAGAAATTAACCTCAGCATTGGCGATCGCTTTTCGCACTTGCACCGCGCCCACCTTCTCTCCTTGAAAGAGGGGGATGACCTGACGTAGCAAATTGGAGGGAATTTGAGCATCTGCGTCAAAAACAGCAACAATCTCTCCTTTGCTCAGACTCAGTGCTTGATTGAGCGCTCCTGATTTCCCGCCTCCCGCGTTGGCGCTTCGATGCAAAACTTGCAATTGCTGATATTTTTGGGCTAGTTGATCGAGGATGAGAGGAGTTTGATCGGTGCTATGGTCATCAATCAGCCAAATTTCATATTGATCTTGGGGATAGTCTAGATTACACAGACTTTCTACTAAACCAGCAATCACAGTTTCTTCGTTTTTGGCAGCGACTAAAATTGAAACGAGGGGGGCTTGAGCAAGGTCTTGAGCGCTTAAACCCATTGGCGGAAGCATCGGCTTTCGCAATAGGAGACGACTAAGTTGAAAGGTGAGTAAAATCGTTACTGCTAAGACCAGCCACGACCCCCAAGCAATGAGATGGAGGGCGATCGTGGTTCCCCAAACCATCATCAGCGTTACGGCTGCTTTCGAGCGTCTTCCCCCTAAACCTTGGAAAAAGTCACTACTCCATTCTTCTTCTTCAGTTTCGGCATCAGACCATTCTGAGATGAGGGCTTCGATCGGGTTAAAGTCTTCGTAAGAATTGTTGTCTGTCCAAGAATTTTGTGGCATATAGATTAGGGGGTAGAGAATTGACAGGATCGTTGTCTTAGTTCTATCTTAACTTTAGATAAGAAAACGTAATTCTTGTTAAGAATCACAACACAGTTATTGTTGGGAGTATAACTTAAAATCTTTAGGCTGCAAAAACTAATGTTGATAGAAGGGTTAAAATTGGGCGCGATCGCGCTCCTGACAGTGATTTGGGTAGAGTTCATCCGAGATACTTATCATTTATCTTCTCATTTTTGGAAGCCCTTATCTCGCTGGCATCAAATCCATCATCGGGTGTTTCGACCCGATTTGACAGTGATCGATCAGGATTTATATCGTCGTTCACAGTGGCAAAATGATGTCCCTGAATGTGCTGTGATGCTGGTGGGGAGTTTATTTCCTGTCCTATTATTAGGGCAAGGAGTGACTTGGACGGGGACACTTTACACCCTCATTTTTTTAGCTGGGGCGATCGCGCGGGGGAGTGGTTTAGATTATGCTCATGAACTAACCGATCTCACCCATCGGTCAGGAGAGTTTACAGTGCTTCCTGGTCAATGGCGGGTCAATCGTCCTTATCATTGGCGACATCATTTTGATAATCAAAAAGCCTACTATTGCAGTACGTTTACAATTATGGATAAATTAATTGGGACTGCTCTTTCTTTGAAGGGAAAACGAGTGGCAGTAACAGGCGCTTCTGGAACGTTAGGAAAAGCACTTTTAGAAGCGTTACGCGATCGGGGCGCAAAAGTCACTGCTTTGAGTTCAAAACCCCAAGTCATTAACTTAAACAATAACATGACTCTGAATGCGATTACTTGGGAAGTAGGAAAAGAAAATGAACTGGCGGAGCATTTAGAAAAGATTGATATCCTGATTTTAAATCATGGGATTAATGTTCATGGAGATAGAAGCGAAAGCGCGATTTATAACTCTTATGAAGTAAATGCGTTTTCCAGTTGGCGCTTGTTAGAAATGTTTTTGAAAACCATTCGGACTAATGAAGATAAAGTCCGAAAAGAAGTTTGGGTGAATACCTCAGAAGCAGAAGTGAGTCCAGCTGTGAGTCCTCTTTATGAGCTTTCTAAACGAACATTAGGAGATTTAGTAACCTTGCGTCGTTTAGATTCCCCTTGTGTCATTCGCAAGCTGATTTTAGGGCCATTTAAGAGCAATCTTAACCCGATCGGGGTCATGTCAGCATCTTGGGTCGCGAAACAAATTGTTAACTTAGCAGTACGGGATTTTCGCAATATTATTGTCACGATTAATCCTGTAACTTATTTGCTTTTTCCGTTGAAAGAATTTTTTGTTTCCACTTACTTTAAATTGTTGACCCAATAGTTTTTGTTATTGGTTCTTAGTTCAGGGTTCTTCGTTGATGAAGGTGGGCTCAGGGAAGTCAAAGCCCACCCGATAGGATTAGCTAAATGCTTTTACACATTGTTCAATTAAAGCATTGACACTATCTAAATCTTTCCAACCAAGAATTTGAGTTTCTTTCTTTTCTAAGCGTTTATAAGTGGCAAAAAATTCAGAAATCTCATCTAAACGGTGGGGTGCGATTTGTTGTAAAGAGGTGACTTCTTTAAAGCGGGGGTCTTTTTCAGGAACGCAAAGCAATTTTTCATCGCGATCGCCGCCATCAATCATTTCTAACATTCCAATGGGACGAGCCGTGATGACACAGCCGGGGAAAGTGGGTTGATCCATGATTACCATTCCATCTAAAGGGTCACCATCATCAGCGAGGGTATTGGGGATGAATCCATAATCATAAGGATACTGGACAGAGGCATATAAAACGCGATCGAGCGCGAAAGCATTTAAGTCTTTGTCAAATTCATATTTGTTTTTGCTTCCACCAGGAATTTCAATTAAAACATTGACTAAACCTGGTTTAGGTTGTGCGGGAATCTGTGATAAATCCAAGAGTTTTCTCCTCGAAATTAGACAACAGGTTGACAGATATAGATAGAGAATCATCCCTACCAAGGGTTTAATCTTACCGCGATCGTTGACCTTTCGGGGAATACCCATTAATAATGAATCATTACTCCGTAGGATTTACTGAATAAAACTGAAAGGCTGATCGAATTAGATAATTAAGCATTAACGGCTCAACCAAGTGTTGATTAGCAATCAGTCATTTCCTCTGAATTCATTGCTTTTTATAATTTTTGAAACACCGACTTAGAAAGCGGGTAACATCTCGACTTGACTCCCAATTATTCATTATTTATTGTTAATTGCTTTTTCGCTTTCTGCCATAATTGTTCTAATTGTTCGATCGAATATTCGCTCAAAGGACGTTCCGCTAAATCTTCCATGATGCTTAAACGCTGAACAAACCGTTGATTTGTTCCTTGTAGGGCCTCCGACGCATCCAAGCCATACCAACGTGCAATATTAACTAAAGTAAAGAGAACATCTCCTAATTCTGATTCTTGATCATGTACATTATCTGTTTCTAAGGTTGCTTTAAACTCAGACAACTCTTCCTCAAACTTATCCCAAACCCCTTGGGAATCTTGCCATTCAAAGCCCACTTTTGCCACTTGATTAGAAATTTTCAAGCTAGCAAATAAGGGAGGTAAAGTTTCTGTGTATTTCTTAAACTTTTGGCTGAGTCTTTCCACTTGTTGAGCATCATAACCTTTTTCTCTAGCTTTGATTTCCTCCCAATTTTTCCGAACTTCTGCGACGTTTTCCACTTCTACCTCGCCAAAAACATGAGGGTGACGACGAATTAGTTTATCAGTAATTCCTTGCGCCACTTCTTCGAGGGTAAAGTATCCAGACTCAGAAGCAATTTGCGATTGTAAAACAACTTGTAAAAGGAAGTCTCCCAATTCTTCTACAATTTCTGCTTGATTTTCACTGCGAATGGCTGCAGCTACTTCGTAGGCTTCTTCAATGATATAGGGGATGAGAGTTTGTTGGGTTTGGGCTAAATCCCAAGGACACCCTTCTTCAGGCGATCGCAGTTTCGCCACAACATCAATTAAATCATTGAGAGCGCTTAGAATTGATTCTTTCGCAACAATTTCCACTTGATTCATGGTTTCTTATTCATAGTTGATCTCATTGATGAACATAGCCCTAGTTTCCAATTGACTAGGAAAAGCAAGCATTCGTGAGGACATGGGTCGTTCACTGAACAAGGTAGGTACGGAAACCCACACTTATCTCTCAGTTGCCAAAGACTAGGAAATTCGGATAAATTAGCACTCAGAACAAGAGAGTGCTAAAACAAAGAGGAAATTCATCTATGGCAACTGTATCCTTAAGCGTATCCACAGTCAAACCCCTTGCTGATCGTGTCTTTGTGAAAATCAGTCCGCAAGAGGAAAAAACCGCAGGCGGTATTCTTCTCCCTGATACCGCAAAAGAAAAGCCCCAAGTTGGAGAAGTCGTCCAAGTGGGTCCGGGGAAACGCAATGATGACGGTAGTCGAACTGAAATGGAAGTGAAAGTGGGAGACAAAGTTCTCTACTCCAAATATGCGGGAACCGACATCAAACTCAGCAACGAAGACTACGTTCTCCTGTCTGAAAAAGACATTCTTGCCATCGTTAACTAAATCAATCATTTTAAGGATCAAAAAGGGAAATTACTATGGCTAAATCTATCATTTACAGCGATCAAGCCCGTCGCGCTTTGGAACGCGGTATTGACCTCCTGGCTGAATCAGTTGCGGTCACTCTTGGTCCGAAAGGACGCAACGTGGTTCTCGAAAAGAAATATGGCGCACCGCAAATTATTAATGATGGTGTGACCATCGCTAAAGAAATCGAACTGGAAGACCACATTGAAAATACTGGGGTCTCTCTCATTCGCCAAGCTGCTTCTAAAACCAACGATGCTGCTGGGGATGGAACAACCACTTCCATTATCCTTGCTCACGCTTTAGTCAAAGAAGGCTTAAGAAACGTGGCTGCGGGGGCAAACCCGATCGCGCTCAAACGCGGAATTGACAAGGCAGTAGCTTTTTTAGTGGATAAGATCAAAGAATATTCCACTGAGATTAACGACCCGAAAGCGATCGCGCAGGTAGGAACAATTTCTGCTGGCAACGATCCCGAAGTGGGTGACATGATTGCCCAAGCAATGGATAAAGTGGGTAAAGAAGGGGTCATCTCCCTAGAAGAAGGGAAATCTATGACCACTGAATTGGAAATCACCGAAGGGATGCGCTTCGATAAGGGCTATATTTCCCCTTATTTTGCAACAGATACTGAGCGCATGGAAGCGGTCTTAGACGACCCTTACATCCTGCTCACTGATAAGAAAATTACCGTTGTCCAAGACATTGTTCCCATCTTAGAACAAGTGTCTCGCTCTGGTAAGCCCTTATTAATCATCGCCGAAGACATCGAGAAAGAAGCTCTTGCAACCCTTGTGGTGAATCGTCTGCGTGGCGTATTAAACGTGGCTGCGGTGAAAGCACCTGGCTTCGGCGATCGTCGTAAGCAAATGTTAGAAGACCTTGCCGTGTTAACAGGCGGTCGCGTGATCACCGAAGATGCTGGGTTGAAGTTGGAAAACGCAACCCAAGATATGCTGGGAACTGCCCGTCGTATTACCATCACCAAAGACAACACCACTGTTGTTGCAGAAGGAAACGAGGAAGCAGTAAAAGCTCGTTGTGAGCAGATTCGTCGTCAAATCGAAGAAAGTGAATCCAGCTACGATAAAGAGAAGTTACAAGAGCGTCTTGGCAAACTCTCTGGTGGCGTTGCGGTGATTAAAGTCGGTGCTGCGACTGAAACGGAAATGAAAGACCGCAAATTCCGCTTAGAAGACGCGATCAATGCTACCAAAGCTGCGGTTGAGGAAGGAATCGTTCCTGGTGGTGGGACAACCCTAGCACACTTAGCTCCGCAACTGGAAAAATGGTCTAGCGAGAATCTTACTGGAGAAGAGTTAACAGGTGCAACGATCGTCATGCGCTCCTTAACGGCTCCTCTGAAACGGATTGCAGAAAATGCTGGCGCGAATGGCGCAGTGATTGCTGAGCGTGTGAAAGAGAAAGACTTCAACGTCGGTTATAATGCTGCGGATGACACCTTCACTGACTTGTTAGAAGCAGGGATTGTTGACCCCGCAAAAGTCACTCGCTCTGCGCTGCAAAATGCTGCTTCGATCGCATCTATGGTCTTAACCACCGAATGTATCGTCGCTGATCTTCCTGAGAAGAAAGATAAAGCAGGCGCTGGCGCTGGTGCTGATGATTTTGATTACTAATCTCTAGCGCGATCGCTAACTAATGAAAGTGGGGCTTGCCCCACTTTTTTGTCTAATCATCTAGTAATGTCCGCACCCAAAACCTATAGCACAATAGAAAAAAAGCTCGTCGAGAACGAGCTTAAGGACAACACTAACAATGATGACAGTGCTACGATTCAGATTGTTCAGAATTGGAAGCGCTGTGTTCAGCAAATTGGAGAGACCTTTCAAAGTTCATCCGTTGTTCTGCATTACGTAGGAAGTAGCCACTCATCATCGCTGAAGCCAGTAATCGTCCTAGCTGTTCCCGACTGGTGCTAATGCTAACATTAAACTGGTCTGAAGGTAGCCCACCCAAAAGCCCCACAATGTTTCGTTCCATAACTTGAAAGACCTCTTGCGATTGAGGATGAGAGAGTTGTTCTACTACTTCTGGATTAAGCGACTGAAGATAATGCCAGAGATGATTACTTCGCTGGGTATTATTTTCAAAAAATTCTGAATTTTGATGGGATTGGTTCTGATTCATCATTATTGCTCCTGCTGTCCCTTAATGAAGCATAAGGGAGTTTACTATCAGCCCAAATGTCAGTTTCTATTCTCTACCTTAACAATTTCTTCCGATGATGCCGTCTGTGAAACCGTACCCATACAGTCGGATTTTTCGCCAGATGAAACAGGTTTTCCAGTTTAAAGTTTTCCATACACAGGGAGGGTTGCGCCACGCACTTCTCTAGCTGCGTCTGAAGCTAAATAACAGATGGCTGCAGCGAGAGATTCAGGTCTCACCCATTGCTCAGACTGGTCGCTTCCCATTGCTTCACGATTGGTGGGGGTGTCAATAATGCTGGGAAGCACACAATTAGCTGTAATATTATCATAGTCTTTCACTTCTTCGGCGATCGCCTGTGTCAGAGCAACTACCCCTGCTTTGGAAGCACAATAAGACCCTAGTCCTCCCATTGGCTGTATCGCACCTTTTGACCCAACTGTCACAATCCGACCGTAACCAGAATTAATCATCGATCGCAAACTATGTTTACAGACCAAGAAAGTGGTGTCTAGATTTAACTGAAAATCTTTTTTCCAGTCTTCATAATCGTAATCAACGAGACTTCCCATCGAGAAACCCCCGACTAAGTGAATTAAAATATCCACTCGTCCCATATCTTCTATCAGTTGCGCGATCGCGCTCTCTTTGGTTAAATCAATGGTCACAAAACGAATGCTTTCAAACTCACTAGGAGATATTTTTTGTTTGAGGCGTTCCACCGCACTTTCATCCCGATAGGGAATGGTAATTTTCGCCCCTTGTTTGATCACTGCTGGGGTCACACCTAATCCCAAACCCCCTGTACCACCTGTGAGAAGAACTTGTTTACCTTCCATTTTTCATTCCTGATCTCTTTGTTCTTTCCTCAACTTAACAAACTAGAGCCAACCCACCATTCATCCTAAACAATTAAGAAAGATTTGTAATTATTTTAGTCGTCAAGGGCAGAAACAGAAAGACTTCTGTTGCTAAACTGTTGAATATAATTATCAGTCAAAGCGCGATCGCACCAAGCAAGCAGATCATGAAACAATCCCCAATTCTGTCTTTAGAAGGAATTAGCAAAAAATACCCTCGTCAAGGAATCCCTGCGGTGAATCAAGTGAGTCTCAGTTTACCGCAAGGACATTTACTGAGTTTACTCGGACCGTCTGGATGCGGAAAAACGACTTTATTACGCCTGATTGCAGGGTTTGAGCAACCATTCCAAGGACAGATTACCATAGCGGGGAAAGTCGTTGCCAATCCAAGTTTCTATCTTCCGCCAGAAAAGCGCGATGTTGGGATGGTATTTCAAGATTATGCCTTATTTCCCCATCTCAGTGTTGCTAAAAATATCGCCTTTGGTTTAAGGCAAAACCAAAATCTGAGTGCTGTGCAGTTGAAAAAACAAGTTCAATCAGCATTAGAGTTAGTGGGGTTAGAAGGATTAGACAATCGTTATCCTCATGAACTATCAGGGGGTCAACAACAGCGTGTGGCTTTAGCAAGAGCTTTAGCACCTCGTCCCAATTTGGTATTATTAGATGAGCCTTTGAGTAACTTAGATGTTCAAGTGCGGTTACGGTTACGGACAGAATTACGGGATATTCTCAAAGCATCTGGAATTGCTGCGGTTTTTGTTACTCATGACCAAGAAGAAGCGCTTTCTATTTCTGATTCCGTTGCGGTGATGCAGCAAGGCTATCTTGAACAACATGATACCCCAGAAACCATTTATAATTATCCAGCATCCCGCTTTGTCGCCGAGTTTGTCACTCAAGGAAACTTTATCCCAGCTTATCAAACCAGCAAAGGTTGGGAAACAGAAATCGGGACGTTTGTGTTGCATTCTTCCCAAGTCACAGCAGAAGTGAAAGGAGATCAGGGGGATTTAATGATTCGTCAAGAAGATGTTATCTTAACTGCTGATAATTGTTCTAAGATTCTAGTACGCGATCGCGAATTTTTAGGACGAGAACACCGCTATCGCCTACAATTACCTTCTGGAATGGAATTAAAAGTCCGCACTGATCAAAAACAGCCTTTACCCCCAAAAACCCCTGTCAGATTGAGTATAAATGAAGAAATGCTGCAGCTATTTTCTAGTCAGTCATCAGTGATCAGTGACCAGTTACCAGCACAACAATTAACAATTAATAATTAATAATTGGTTCATGGTTCATAGTGCTTCGCGCGTTGCTCCCTCCTACATGGTTCGCGTGTTATGGCGCTACAAAATCAGGTTAGGACGTTCTTAAAAACACTAGCGACCGAGACGGTCGCACTCCCACTGTTCGGGAAATGTCCTAATATAAGCACGTAGCGCTATAACTGCCACAAGTTGTATCCCGAAGAACGATCCCCCTAGCTCCCCGTAATAAGCGGGGAACAAATAACAAATAACAAATGACTAAAGATAACTTTAAAATTGTTTTCGCTCCGCTTTCTGTGGAGGAAGTGTATCACTTAGCAGATGATCCAGCTAACGGGGCGATCGCGCTGATGAGTGGAACAGTGCGGGAACAAACCGCAGGAAAACCCGTCGCTTATCTAGAATATCAGGCTTATGAACCAATGGCGATCGCACTCTTTCAACAAATTGCGGATCAAATTCGTCAGCAATGGTCACCTGTGAATCGAGTGATCATTCATCATCGCACAGGACGCTTGAAAATTGGCGAAATTAGCGTTTTAGTCGCTGTTGGCTGTCCCCACCGCGCAGAGGGGTTTGCTGCTTGTCAGTACGCAATAGACACCCTTAAACATAATGCACCCATCTGGAAGAAGGAAACCAGCATTAATCCTGATGGAAGTCTAGAAGCAAACTGGGTCGATTGTCCACGTTGTTGAACAATTAATAATTAATAATGACTGAACCCAACAAAATTCAACAAATGTTAAAGTTTTTCCGTTGGTTGATTGTCGGCTTAACGCTTTTTTTCTTACTCCAAACCTTTCATCAACATTGGCAAGATGTGATGAAAATTGAGTTGGGTTTTTCTCATTTCAAATTTGGCGCGATCGCGCTTCTGGTAACACTTTTAGCTCACGTCTGGTCGGCAATCGTTTGGGGCGTAATCTTGAAGTTTTTAAACCAACCAACCTCTCTTAGTTGGGTCTTGCCAGTTTATTTACAAACTAATCTAGCGAAATACATTCCAGGGAATATGTGGCATTTTTACGGTCGCATTCGAGCGATGCAAAAGGCAGGGGCTAATTTTGATATAGCAACCTTAGTGACCCTTTTAGAACCGCTTTTAATGGCAACTGCCGCTGTTTTAATTGCGATCGTGACGACTCAGCAAACGGGATTAATCCCAGAACAAAATCAAGTCTATCAACTCTTTCCTTTCTTGTTTGCAGGAACGGCTTTAATCGCAATTCATCCCCGTTTTCTCAACCCACTTTTAACTTTAGCAGGACGTTTAAAAAAGAAAAATATCTCAGACAATCCTCCTAAAATTACTCAGTATCCTTGGCTTCCTTTGTTAGGAGAAATTGGCTTTGTTGTGTTACGCAGTAGTGGTTTTATAATCGTGATTGCTGGATTTACCTCTCTACAAACAGAAGACTTATTTTTCCTTTTAGGGGGATTTAGCATTGCTTGGTTTTTGGGATTAGTGATTCCCTCCCCAGGAGGAATTGGAGTATTTGAAAGTAGTGCGATCGCCCTGTTAAGTCCCAATTTTTCTCCAGCTATTCTCCTTAGCAGTTTGGCTCTATTTCGTTTGATTAGTTTGAGTGCAGAAGCGATCGCTGCGGGGTTATCTTGGGGCAGATTTCTAGAAGTCTAGTATTCAAGGTAATGCTAGACCCGCTACGAACTCACAATTTTCTACAAATTCTTTGAAGGGAGAGGACGCATTTTCTACGACAACCGCCCGAAAAAACGCCCGCACTGTGTTTTCGATACTTATAAGCAACGATGACACTCTCTAGCTATTAATTGCTGCTTCTTTGGGCAGTTTTCTCGGAAAATCCCCAGACAAAAATTAGAGCCACCGCACTAATTAAAGCCCACTGTGGGGGAACTAAACTAGGGGCAACCACTCTTAAAAGTAAGCGCAGACCAACCAGACCAACAGTGATATAACCAGCGTCTTCTAGGTGAACATATTCTTTTAACCAACGAATGAATAGGCCCGCTAAAAAGCGCAAAGTGACCACACCAATGGTCCCACCTATAATCACTAACCAAGTTCTTTCTGAAACGGCGATCGCAGTGGTCACGCTATCGAGGGAAAAGGCAAGGTCAGTTAAAGCAATCATGGGAATTGCTTGCCAAAACGAGGTAAATTTAGGGCCGTGATGATTGCTCTCATCCTGCTCATCTCTTGAAAAGAAATAGCTAAACGTTAGCCATAGTAAATATGCAGCGCCTAGGAGTTCAAATTGCCAAAATTGAATCACCCAAGTGGCAGTTAAAATCAGGGAAATGCGTAACACATAAGCAGCGACTAAGCCAAAATTAAGTGCTTGACGTTGTAGTTTTTGCCCTTCTAAGCCTTGTGCGATCGCAGCGAGGGCGATCGCATTATCTGCGGATAATACAGCTTCTAGGGCGATTAAAATGATGAGTAAAAGGGGGGTTTCGATCGCGATATTTGGGGAAAAATCTAAAATTTGGTCAATCATTCAAGACTTGTTTCTTAATGGAAGCAGAAATACTCCTTAATGCTTATCTTATTTTAACGGAATTTGGCATCGCTTGTTAAGAGAAACGTTTCATGCAAGAAACACAGGGATTTCTGTGGGATTGCCCAAGTTGCGCGATCGCTGAAAAAATTCTGGGGTAAAGCCTTTGATTAAATGATCAATAAACCCTGCATCCTTCTCTGGATCGTACTTCCAGCCTCGCTCTGATTTGTAAGCCCAGTGTTTGGCATTAGCTGCGATCGCGTGTTCAGCAGCAGAAGCATATTCTTTAATCCCATCCTAGTAGTGAGCTAGACCATAGTAATACCATTTTCAAAAAGTCAACCCCCCTTTATCCCTCCAAACCCTGCTTATTAAAGGGGGCGGTAGTAGTCACTTTGTAGCACTAATTGTTCAAAATGGTATGAGCAACTATCAGCACTTTTAAGAGAAAAACGAGTGGTGAAACTAAGTCCTCAGAGAATCCGAAAGATTCTCAAAAAAAGGGGATATATGAACGAGGGAAAAGTTTTAATTATTAGAAATGGTATGATTAAGTAAGTAACAGAGAGTTTAAGGGGAAAATCATCATTATGGTAAGTGAGCTAACCAATCAAACCCAAAAGCAACTTTATGAAACCGATTATAACCTCTGGATTTTAGACACAGCAAATAAACTGCAAAATCGAGACTTTCAGGAAATTGATTGGGACAATTTAATTGATGAGGTATTAGACTTGAGTCGGCGGGAAAAAAGAAGATTGGAGAGTTTATTAACCCGACTTTTTGAACACTTACTGAAGCTGAAATATTGGGAAGAAGAAAGAGATAGAAACCGAGGTCATTGGCAAGGAGAAATCAGAAATTTTCGCATTCAAATTCAGCGAGAATTGAAAGCAAGTCCCAGTCTTAAGTGTTATCTCTCTGACATTTTTGAAGAATGTTACCAAGATGCTCGAAAAATTACAATAGATAAAACTCAATTATCCCCTGATGCTTTTCCTGAAAGCGCAGCGTCACTTTGCGGAAATCCCAAAAACATGGCATCCTTAGACAAAATCTTAGACGAACACTGGCTAATCTAAATCCAAAAATAAAAATCAAAACCTATGGTTGCTGAATCACAAAACAAGCCACAACAAAATTATATGACACTGATTATAATCTCTGGCTTTTGGAAACCGTTAAACAGCTACAAAATCAAGAGTTAGATTCCTTAGATTGGGGAAACTTAGCTGAAGAAATTTTAGACTTGAGCAAAGGAGAAAAGCGCAAGATAGAAAGTTTACTGATCAAATTATTTGAACATTTACTACTCTTACAATACTGGAAATTAGAGAGAGAAAGAAATCTAGGTCATTGGGAAAGAGAAATTATGAGTTTTCGGTTGCAGATTCTCAGACAATTAGAAGATAGTCACAGCTTAAAAAATCATCTCCAAGACAAGTTTCAACAATGTTATCAACATGGTCGTAAACTCGCTTCTAAACATTCTCAACTTCCTTGTGATATCTTTCCCGAAAGCGTAATCTCCTTTTGCAACTGTTCGAGGGATACTGTACCATTAGATCAAGTGTTAGATGAAAATTGGTTACCTTAAATCTGTTTTCAGAATCGTCTAGGTAGTCAAAAAATGATTGAAATAATAAAGAAAATTAAATGTCTTTAACGACAAAGGAAACCCTTTAAAAAAGTGATTTGTTTCAGAAAAATAGAAAATGACAGAAAAACTTAAATTACAAATTACGATAGTATCCGATGAAAATAGCTGGATTAATCATTATATTCCACTTTTAATTAGGGAATTAAAAAATAAAAATCACTGGGTACAATGGATTCATCAAGCAGATCAAATTTCAGAAGGAGATTTAGTGTTTTGTTTAGGATGTGGACAAATTTTATCTCCAGCTATACTAGCAAGAAATACTCACAACTTAATTGTTCATGAAAGCGCACTCCCTAAAGGGAAAGGATGGTCGCCCCTAACTTGGCAAATATTAGAAGGCAAAAACGAAATTCCTATTACTTTATTTGAAGCAGCAAAAAGTATAGACAGTGGGACAATTTACATTCAAGATATCTTAAAATTTAATGGTAGTGAATTAATAGATGAGTTACGTCAAGCACAAGCAGAAAAGTCAATTGAAATGTGTTTGCATTTTGTTCAAGAATATCCAGAAATTATAGAAACTGGGAGAGAACAGTTGGGCGACTCTACTTATTACCCTCGGAGAACTCCCGAACATAGTCGCTTAGATGCTGATAAAACCATTCGAGAACAATTTCACCTTTTACGGGTGGTTGATAACCAGCGTTATCCAGCTTTTTTTGAATTAAATGGAGAAACTTATATTATTAAAATAGAGAAATATAGAAAATAAGGAGATTTAACTTGGTTGCTTATCTAGTGATTGGTAAAAATTCATGGAATCAGCAAGTATTTAATGAAGTAATTAAGAAATATATTGGGGAATGGCATTTTATAAATTCTCAAGAAAAGGTGACACTTGAAGTAATAAAACACATAAATCCGCGTTATATTTTCTTCCTCCATTGGTCTTGGAAAGTTCCTGAAGCAATTATTAATAACTATGAATGTGTCTGTTTTCACATGACAGATGTTCCCTATGGGAGAGGAGGAAGTCCACTCCAAAATCTGATCATTCGCGGTCATCAAAAAACGAAACTTACTGCTTTACGCATGACTGAAGAATTTGATGCAGGTCCCGTTTATTTAAAAGAAGACCTTTGCTTAGGAGGCAATGCAGAAGAAATTTATCTGCGTGCGACTCAGTTATCTGCAAGGATGATTGAAAAAATAATTACCGAAGAACCTACTCCTGAACCTCAAACGGGAGAAGTGACAGTCTTTAAAAGACGTAAGCCTCTAGAAAGTGAAGTCCCGCAATTAGATTCTTTAGTTGCCTTACATGATTTTATTAGGATGTTAGACGCAGAAGGTTATCCTCAAGCATATATTGAACATAATGGATTTCGTTATAAGTTTAGTCGATCAGCTTTGTATGATGGTCGAATCGTTGCCGATGTGACGATTACTCCGATTGAGGAAAAAGAGGAATGAATATCTTAGTAATAGCAGCGCATCCCGATGATGAAGTGTTAGGCTGCGGAGGTGCGATCGCGCGACACACTCAAAACGGAGATCAAGTTCACGTCCTAATTTTAGCCGAAGGGGCGACCAGTCGGGATGAAAAGCGCGATACAGACAAAAGAACCAGCGAACTCTCTGCTTTAGCCCAATCTGCCCATGAAGCAAAGGAAATTTTAGGGGTTCACTCCTTAAAATTAATGGATTTTCCCGATAATCGGATGGATAGCTGTGATTTACTCGATATTATTAAACCGATCGAGCAAGCAATTACAGAACACGCCCCCCAACGCATCTACACTCATTATGCTGGAGATGTCAACATTGATCACCAACGAATCAGTGAAGCCGTAATCACCGCAGCGCGATCGACTCCCAATCATCCCACAAAGACCATTCTCTTCTTTGAAGTCCCCTCCAGCACAGAATGGCAGGTTTCCCCCGTGAAAGCTCCCTTTCACCCAAACTGGTTTGTGGATATTTCTGACACTCTACACCTCAAACAGAAAGCACTGGCCGCTTATGCGTCCGAAATGCGTGCGTTTCCTCATCCTCGATCTGAAAGCGCGATCGCGCATTTAGCCCACTGGCGAGGCGCAACAGCAGGAGTTGAAGCAGCAGAAGCCTTTATTTTAGCCCGTCATCAGGAATAAAGATGCCATCCTTTAAACTGAAACTGTAACGGTTTATCCTTTTTAACATCATGAGTGTTGCATCCAAGCGCTCCCTAACTTATCCTGACAGTGACGGTCAGCCAATGGCGGATAATACTAAACAGTTTCGCTGGATTGTTTTAATCAAGGAAAATCTTGAACTCCTCTTTGCTGACGATCCCCAAATATTCGTCGCAGGTGACTTGCTGTGGTATCCCGTAGAAGGTTATCCTAAAATTCGGATTGCCCCCGATGCAATGGTGGTATTCGGACGACCAAAAGGCGATCGCGGTTCTTATCGCCAGTGGGAAGAAGACAACATCACCCCACAAGTGGTTTTTGAAATCCTTTCCCCAGGTAATCGCGTCAAAGAGATGACACGGAAATTGCAGTTTTATGAACGTTATGGCGTTGAAGAATATTATATCTACGATCCCGACGATAATGAACTAGAGGGCTTGCAGCAAGTTGATGATCACTTAGAGTTAATCGAAGAGATTAATGGTTGGGTTAGCCCAAGATTAGACATCAAATTTGTTTTAACTTCTGAAACGCTAGAAATTTATCGTCCTGATGGGAGAAAGTTTCTCTCTTCCTTAGAATTGGAACAACGAGCCGAAGAAGCCACTCAACGCGCCGAAGAAGCCACTCAACGCGCCGAAGAAGCGAACCAACGCGCTGAACGTTTAGCTGCTCAATTAAAAGCGTTAGGCATTGATCCAGAAGCCTAATCAAAATAGGTTCAAAGGAGAGTTTACCATGACTTCTAGAGCAATGACTTCTCAACAACTTCCCCGATTAGAAAACTGCGATCGCGTGACCCGTGATGAATTTGAACGACGCTATCATCACATGGGGAACGTTAAAAAAGCAGAATTAATGGCAGGAACTGTTTATAGCCCCTTAAAATACCAACAGCATGGGCAACTCTCAGCGAAGCGGTTGTTAAGCAAGTAGAAAAGAGTGGGTATGCTAGAAATGTCCAGTCAGCGCGATCGGGCTTAACCTTTAATAATCAAAGTCCAGTCAAATGCTGTTATCCTCTCCGCTTAAACCTGTTATGCCAGCAGACATCACGATTCAGAATCGGACAATTGGGACAAATCATCCCCCCTTCATTGTTGCGGAAATGTCAGGGAATCATAATCAATCGCTCGATCGCGCCCTAGAGATTGTGGAAGCAGCAGCGAAAACGGGAGCGCACGCCCTCAAACTGCAAACCTACACCGCTGACACCCTCACTTTAGATGTCAAAGGGGGAGAATTTTACATTGATGATCCCAATAATCTTTGGTACGGAAATTCTCTCCATGAACTTTACCAAAAAGCCTACACCCCTTGGGAATGGCACGAACCCCTCTTCAAACGCTGTCAGGAATTAGGATTAATTGGCTTTAGCACTCCCTTTGATGAAACCGCCGTTGACTTCCTCGAATCTCTCAATGTTCCCTGTTATAAAATCGCCTCCTTTGAAAACTCAGATATTCCTCTGATTCGCAAAGTCGCAAAAACAGGGAAACCCATCATTATTTCCACAGGAATGGCAACGATCGCCGAATTAGATGAAACGGTTCGCACAGCGCGAGAAGCTGGCTGTGAAGACTTAATTCTGCTCAAATGCACTAGCACCTATCCCGCAACCCCAGATAACTCTAACCTTCTCACCATTCCCCACCTGAGAGATTTATTTGGCGTGCAAGTGGGCTTGTCGGATCACACAATGGGAGTTGGCGTTGGCGTAGCGAGTGTTGCTTTCGGCGCGACGATCATTGAAAAACATTTTACCCTTTGTCGTGCTGATGGAGGAGTTGATGCTGATTTTTCTATGGAACTACAAGAAATGAAACAGTTAGTGGTAGAAACAGAAAGAGCATGGCAGGCTTTGGGTAAGATACATTATGGCGCAACCGATGCTGAGAAAAGTTCCATGATTTTCCGTCGCAGCTTGTATATTGCAGCAGATATGAAAGCTGGGGAAGTGTTCACGCCTCAAAATCTGCGATCGGTGCGTCCAGGGTTAGGGTTAGCGCCGAAATATTACGACCAGCTATTAGGAAAAATCGTTAAAGAAGATGTGAGAAAAGGAACTCCTGTCACTTGGCAGCTATTAGGGTAAACCGCCACCCCCACGTTTCCGCCACATTGATGAAACGATAGCAGAGGAATCCAATGCAGATTAACTGCTGCGATCGCGACTTTCTGTTCAAGGTCACTCCATTCTTGTTCTGTTTCCCTCTCTAAAGGGGCAAGGGCTTGAAAACTGATTGAAGTATCAGAAAAGGCGAACATTTGAAAACAAAAACTTAGGGCGATCGTCATTATCGCCCTTATTTTAGTGGTTTTCTGGGAAATTCTCTCGTTTTCTTGACTTTATAGGGTAAAAGTATGATAACTTAAGCTAAAGTAATCTCTGGGATGGCTAATTATTTAAATGAATAAATTTCAGTTACAATCTTTCAGTGCTTATCTCTTATGTACAGTCATGGTGAGTATTGCTCAACCCGCATCAGCCATTACCTTAAGCCTTGATGATGGAACATCTGAAAATGCAATGGGAGCGTCTGTATCATCGGCAAAAATAATGTGGTTAAATTCATTTACACCACAAGAGGAAATTACCCTGACAGGGATTTCTGTGGCTTTTGGCAGTCCGCAAGTTTCAACGAATATTCTGCAAGGCGATCCAGCGACGGTTTATTTATACAGCGATCCCAATAATAATGGCAATCTCTTAGATGCAGTGCTTGAACAAGAAATTTCCATACAGATGGAAAACGCAAACCAAGATTTGTTTCAAACTGTCAGTATTTCTCCCAGAACTTTTAGTGCAGGAGATACATTTTTTGTTGGAGCAGGAAATACAGTGATCGCAAGAGGAATAACCCCTTATTCTCCTGCTGCGCTGGATACATCCAATCCAGTATCGGGGGTTTCATGGCTCATTGAGGATGCTTCAGGAAATATTGACCCTAATAACCTGAACTCCCCAGAGATTGATTTGATTGGATTAATCGAATCTTTTAGCAATAATGCTCTAGGTTTCAGTGGGAACTGGTTAGTCCGCGCCGAAACCGAACCCGCTTCCTCAACGATTCCAATCCCGTTTGAAACGGAAGCAACCACTGGTTTAATCATCGCTGGTGGTTATCTTGTCGCCACGAAACTTTGTCAGCGCCAGAGAAAAGTTTAAGCGTTCTTTTTTGAAATAGATCAACTTTTTAGGGGAAGCATTCCCCTTTTTTGTTATGCCAAAATTGCTAGGAACAAAAAAACAAGACTGAGGCAATTTGACAATGGCACGTCAAAAGAAAAAATCTGATTTACCCACAAAAACCTGTGTAGTTTGCGGTCGTCCCTTTAGTTGGCGCAAAAAGTGGGCTGAGTGTTGGGATGAGGTAAAATATTGTTCTGAGCGCTGTCGCCGTCGCAAATAGCTTAAACGTTATGTTTCACGATTAATTTAATTGAGAGATGGGTAAGCGTAGTAACAAAGAAAATACTCCAAACCCAAGCAGTAACGCACCGCTAACAGGGGTGATCCAACTACCCCAACGACGGAATTCTAAAAACTTTTTAATCGAGGCGGTGAATGTTCCTGCAATCACTAAAGGGGTGACATAGCCTCCCGTATAAGCTAATAATAAGCCAGCGCCAAGGACTAAATCTTGACTATTGGCCACCCATGCTAATAAACTAGCAAGGACTGGGGTGCTACAGGGAGAAGCCACTAAGCCAAAGGTTAATCCCAATAGGTAGGAACGGAGGGATGTTGGAAATTCTTCCTTAATCCATTCTGTACCGCCAAAAGACGGAAAACGGAGAGGAACAATTTCTAGCAGGTTTAAGCCCATTAAAATCGCGATCGCGCTAACCAGAATGGGTAAACCGCCTCCCACTTGACCGTAAATTTGTCCAAAGCCCGCAGCAAATACTCCCAAGCCTGCTAAGGTGGTTGCTAATCCCAAAGCAAACCAACTAGACTTCCAGAGAGCGTCTGTGCGTCCTTCCGTGTTGGAAGCGCCAATATAGCCCACTGTAATTGGTAACATGGAGAGCATACAAGGAGTTAAACTGGTCAGCAAGCCAGCGACAAAGATCAAGCCAATACTGATTGGGCTGAGATGAGTTAACTGTTCTGAGACAATCTCATCAGCAAATTGTTGGAGTTGATAGAGCAACAACTGTAAATTTTCTAACATGAGGGAGATAAGGGAATCACGGGTCTTATTGGCATCTTAGCTTAAGTCCTGCTGTCACTGATGATAGATTGACCCCAGAGAAATTTAGAGGTAACATTTAATCTACAATATCAAACTTTCAATTAGAAAAGACATTTATTAATTATTAACTGTTAATTATATTCTTATGACTGCTTTACCTGCGCGGGAACCTTCCTCGCCATCTGATCTTCCTGAACCGAAACTAACTGGTCAAGAAACGCCCGTTTCCACCTTAAAAAAATTGGTGGCAAATTTAAGACGGGAACAAAATAAGGTGCAAAATCTTTTAAGTTCATTGGGGTTTGCCCTCCGCAGTTTTAATAATCTCAATCAATTTTTAGAAATTATTCCCTTAATGGCTTCTCGTGTTGCCGATACTGATGGGAGCGCTCTTTTATTATACAAAGGAGAGGAAAAAATTAGTCTTGAACAAGTCCATTGTCAGGGGGGATTTGCTTGTCAAGAAATTCAGTCTCGCTTATCTCAACTGACGCGAGAATTCGGAAAAAAAACAACCGCCCAGTTAGAAAAGGGAAAAGATTTAGATCGACTGGTTCAGGGTGTTTTCGCCAATGATATTCGATTGTTTGGAACGCCAATCTTGGCCAAAGGTCAAGAAAGAGGACGCATTTATGTGTTTACGCGCGATCGAGCTTACGAATGGACATTAAGCCGACAAAAATTAGTCCAGTTAGTGGCTGATCAAGTTGCTGTTGCCATTGCTAATAATGATTTGGCGATCGAAGTCCGTCAAAAAGAGAAGCTCGATCGGGAGTTAGAAGTTGCTACAGACATTCAGTTTCATCTCCTCCCCCGCAAATATCCAAAAATTAAAGGCTTAGAGATTGCTGCGACTTGTCGCACCGCCAACCGTGTCGGGGGAGACTATTACGATTTTATTTCCGCTAACTACGACCAACCCCACAATGAAGCGCAAACGAACGATCATAGCGCAAGTACAGTTCCTTGGAGCATTGTGATTGGGGATGTGATGGGAAAAGGAGTCCCCGCAGGATTAATTATGACCATGACCCGAGGAATGTTACGGGCAGAAGTTTTAAACCATCATTCCCCAGCAAAAGTGCTTGAACACCTCAATCGGGTCATGTATGAAGACTTAGAAAGCTCTCATCGCTTTGTCACGCTATTTTACTCCCAATATGACCCTAATACTCGCCGTTTGTTCTATAGTAACGCAGCCCACAATCCTCCTTTATGGTGGAGAGCAAGCACCAATACTATCCATCGCTTAGATACCCTTGGGATGTTAATCGGACTGGATACAGACTCGCAATATCAAGAAGCAAGTGTTCAACTGGAATCGGGAGACACCATTTTATATTACACTGATGGCTTCACTGATGCTGTTAATGTTAAAGGACAACGCTTTGAAGAAGAAAACCTGATTCAATTTTTCCAGAGCGCTGCGGCTCAAAACTACACCCCAGAGGCGATCGTGCAGTACCTTTTTGACAGTGTTCAGACCTTTATTGGCAGTAAAAAAGCCTCGATCGATGATATGACCCTTGTGGTGATTCAAGTGCATTAGGGTTAATTCTTCTCAGTTAACTTGACAAATTGTTTGTAAATTTTCAATAAAATCAGGATAAGAAATGGCAACAGCTTGAGCGCCATTAATCACTGTTTTTCCTTTCGCTCTCAAAGCAGCGATCGCAAAGCTCATGGCAATACGATGATCATGATAAGACTCAATTTCTGTTCCGTTTAAGGTGTCTTTTCCTTCAATTTCTAACCCATCAGGACGTTCTGTAATATTGGCTCCCATTTTTGACAATTGAGAAGCCATCACCGCAATGCGATCGCTTTCTTTGACTCGTAATTCCGCAGCATCTTTAATCAAGGTTTTTCCTTTAGCAAAGACCGCAGCAACCGCTAAAATAGGAATTTCATCAATTAATCGGGGGATTAAATTTCCGCCAATTTCTGCTCCTTTTAACTGAGAGGAACGCACTCTTAAATTAGCAACTGGTTCTCCCGCAATAAATTGTTTATCTTCGATCGTAATCTCAGCTTCCATCCGTTCTAATGCTTCTAAAATTCCTGTCCGCGTGGGGTTAATACCAACATTTTCAATCACTAATTCTGCTTCGGGAACAATCACTCCTGCCACTAGCCAAAAAGCAGCGGAACTAATATCCCCTGGCACAATAACAGTTCTTCCTTTCAAGGTTGGTTTTCCTTGAATAGTTACTGATTTTGTTTCTGGATCAGTGACAATTTTCGCTCCATAAGCTGCTAACATTCGTTCAGTATGGTCACGGGAAATTGCAGGTTCAATGACCGTTGTTTGTCCTTCTGTCATCAGTCCAGCTAATAAAATACAGGATTTAACCTGCGCGGATGCGATCGGGGAACAGTATTCAATCGGATTTAAATGTTGTCCCTTAATTGCTAGGGGAACACGAGAATTGTGTTCTCTCCCCCAAATCTGCGCCCCCATTCGCTGTAACGGTTGAACGGCGCGAGACATGGGACGCGATCGCAGTGATTGATCACCATTAATCACAAAAAAGCGCTCAGGATGAGAAGCCAGTAACCCTAACATCAAGCGTACTGTTGTCCCTGAATTTCCCGCATCCAGAACAGTTTTGGGTTCTTGTAAGTTCCCATTTCCTACCCCTTTGACAATCACTTCTTCTGAGTTTAAATCAGAAATGGTCGCTCCCATTGCTCGCAAACAGTGAGCCGTGCTACGGGGGTCTTCTCCTAATAATAACCCTTGGATGCGCGTTTCTCCCTCTGCGATCGCCCCAAACATTAACGCTCGATGAGAAATTGATTTGTCTCCCGGAACTTTTAAACTTCCTTGTAATGTTAGCCCTGTCGCAGGCGGATCAATCTCTAATTTTTTTTGTGACTCATTTTGCTTAAGTGTGATCATTGAATTAGACATTAGATTGTTGTTGAAAAATAATAGAGTTTTAACTTTAAATGGCTGCTGAATAAACCTGATCTTATCATTAATCGGGATTTTAATCAATCACCTCATTTAACTATTTTTATTTTAACCTCCGTACTAACCAGTAACTAATTGAAAGCGCGAAGATTGCTGCTGCAAGAGAAAGTAAATCTTTATCAGAGAATTTTTCTAGGTCAAAAATTATAATTTTCCGAGCCACTGCAATTAAAGACGTTGCAATTACTAATTCTACTTGAAAAATATGTTTTTTTAAGTAGGCAGTAATATTTTCCAATAGTTCCAAAGCAATTAAAATATTCAAAAATAAGCCAAATATTTCAAGCAGCGTTTGATTAAAGAAGCCATAGGGAGGAAATGCAAATACATTTTCACTTAAAACAAACATTAAATCCACTAATGCGATAAGGATAACAATTAATAGCGCGATCGTCAAGATTTTTGCGACTACTGTTTCCACAGATTCAGTGATTTCTAGAAATTTATCTTCTTGCCATAGCCTAGCCAGGAATTGCCAAATATTCCGTTTTTTTTTCATTTTTGTTATTTGTTACTTGTTATCTAATGACCAATGACCAATGACTAATTATTCATTCTCAATTATTCCCTGACGGTCTAATAAGACTAAATCTCGTAATTGTTCTGTATCCAGTTGCGTTAACCAATCTTCTCCCGCATCAACAGTTTGTTCAGCTAATTGTTTTTTACTTTCAATCATCTGATTAATTCGTTCCTCTAGCGTACCAGTACAAATGAATTTATGCACCTGTACGTTTTGTTTTTGTCCAATGCGAAAAGCGCGATCGGTCGCTTGATTTTCTACCGCAGGATTCCACCAGCGATCGATGTGAAAAACATGATTGGCGCGAGTTAAATTTAATCCCGTACCTCCTGCTTTAATTGATAGAATAAAAATCGGCGGTGCATCGGGATCATTTTGAAAGCGATCGACCATTTCTTCTCGTTGTTGTTTGCGGGTTGCGCCATAAAGAAAGGGAACTTCCCGATTAAAATATTGTTCTAAATAGGCTTTGAGGAGTTTTCCCCATTCTGCAAACTGCGTAAAAATTAAAGCGCGATCGCCCTCTATTGTCAACTCTTCCAACATTTCTACCAAGCGCAACAGTTTCCCCGATCGCTGCGGAGAAACTAAGTCTTTTTCTTTTTTGAATAGTGCAGGATGATTGCACAATTGCTTGAGCTTCATTAACAACGTCAAAATTTTACCATGCCGTTGGATTCCTTCAGCAGATTCAATCTCTTTGAGGGCTTTATCCACCGTTTCTTGATACAGTTGCGCTTGTTCATTAGATAACCCGCAATACACATTCATTTCCTGTTTTTCGGGTAAATCTTGGATAATATCTTTATCAGTTTTTACTCGTCGGAGAATAAACGGTTGCACTAATGACCGTAGGGTTTGTAAAGAATCGCGATCGCTGTATTTTTCAATGGGAGTGGCGAAACGGCGCTGGAAAAATTGTTGCGATCCTAAATAACCAGGATTCAAAAAGTCAAGAATTGACCATAATTCTGAAAGGCGATTTTCCAGAGGAGTTCCTGTTAGTGCGATGCGAAAATTTCCTTCTAAACTTCGCACTGCTTGGGATTGTTTTGCTTGGGGATTTTTAATGTTTTGCGCTTCATCTAAAATAATCCCTTCCCAAGAGACAGTTTTCAGGGTAGTTAAGTCTCGTTGGACTAACGCATAGCTAGTAATGACTAAATCATATTTTTCTGCTTGTTTGGCAAAAGGTTTTCCTTTCTTGCGCTTTTCTCCGTGATGAACTAAAGTTGATAAATGATTCGTGAAGCGTTGGACTTCTCGTTCCCAGTTTCCTAAAACAGAAGTGGGACAGACAAGGAGAGTCGGTGCAGAAAGTTCGTCTTTTTCTTTAAGATGAAGCAGGAGCGCGATCGTCTGAATGGTTTTTCCCAAGCCCATATCATCTGCTAAACAAGCGCCTAACCCCCATTGCTGTAAAAACGCAAGCCAACCTGCGCCAAGCACTTGATAAGGGCGCAATTCTCCACGAAAGCCTTTAGGAATGGGAATAGGTTTGACAGACTGATTTCCGCTTAAATTGGTAATTAACTCTTGTAATGCTCCACTGGCTTCAAAGTCAACAATGGGGAGTTTTCCCATCATTGGTGTTTCCCCACTGGTCAAACGCACTGCATCTTCCACAGAAAAATTCATCTCCTCAGCGCTAGCTTGGAGGAGGGTTTGCGCTGCTTTCACATCCCTGGGTTGTAGCGCCAACCATTTTCCATTCACCTCCACCAGAGGGGACTGCTGCGCCAACAACTGTTCAAACTGGTCTGGAGACAGGGTTTCTTCATCAACCGCTAACTCCCACTTAAAATTAAGTAAGCTCTGTAAGCCCAGTTTTTGCCCCTTTTTAGGCGCTTCGGCTTGCACTTGGATTCCCAGTCGTCTCTCCTCGCTGCCAGGGGTTAAACCAGGGGGTAAAATGATGCCAAAGCCATTTTCAGACAGTCGCCACGCACTAGCGCGAATAAATTCGTAGGCTTGAATGGGATCAAGAGAGCAGCCTGTGGGCGTGGGATGTTGTAAACTGTCTTGCAGGGTGGGATATAAGCGCAAGGCTAAGCCTAAGCCTTGTAGGAGAGTTTCTTGGGGCTGCTTCACCCGTTTTCCTTGATCAGTGAGTTCTTCTGTGGGAGAAAGCCAGATCGTGCTTGCAGAAAGAAAACAGTCTGCGGAGTCTCTTGCTTGTAAGCCATATTCGAGATACCATGTTTCTTGGCTTTTAGAGGGCGGAAGCAGACGAAAACAGGGACGGAAAGCATTTTCTCCTAGAGTGTGGAGAGCGCGATCGCCGAGATAGTCTTGCACAGGGGCGATCCATAAATTTAAGGCTTTTTCAAGGCGACGCAGACTCATTCCTTCTGCGGAAAAGCTGGGGTCATTGCTAGAGAGACTGGTAAACCACTGCTTCAGGAGAGGCTTTGTCACAGGGGGAAAGGTTTCGATCGAACAGCGACGAATTTGAGCATCCATTAAACGGCTGAGAAACTCAATGATAATTCCTTGAGGAGACGCAGTTAAATCATGAGCGCGACAACTATTTGGCATTTGTTGAGCAAAGGTTTGCAATCGTGCTTGGTCTATGGGAGCATCAAAAAGCGGTTGCCAAGTGCTGAGAGCTTTTCCCGTCTGTGGCGAGTGCAGTGTGGGTAAAACCTTCGATCGCGCTAACAACTGACAACTCCAATAATACAAATGCGACCAAAACCGCAAACTCCCTGTTGCAGAAGTGTTCGATAATAACTTGAGGAGCGTGTCTAAACAAAGACGATAGCCAGACACCAGCCATGTTTCCAAGAAAACCTTTTCGGTTGCTTCGGGGGTTTGTTGCGACAGAAGCGGAAGCCAGCGCTTTTTCCCAGTTGTTTGGGTAGGAAGGGTGAGTTGAATAGGAGAGTAGTCTGTAAGCTCATCACGGGAGATTTGTTCTGATTCCAACGCTGTAGCGAGTTCATCTTCACTGAGGAGAAAAGGATGTTCAGCAGGAGTGTCTTTTGGGGAAACCCCAGAATGGGTGCGCCAAGTTTCTCCCCAAACAAAAAACCCTTGCTCTTGTGGTTGGGACAGCCAAATTCCGTGTAACTTTGTCATACTCGATAACTTTACTAAAAATTTTTACAATGACAAAATGACAGATGCGAGAGTGAATTGGTGTTACTTTTCCCTCAAACATCTGTTGACTTCATCCTTTCTACCTTATCGCGAAAAATAAGGGGCGGAGAGAAATCAACCATAAAGAACAAATAACAAATAACAAACAACAGTGCTAGCATTGCGGGAAGAGAAAGATATTCAGGTGATAAAAAGGAAAGAAGGTAGTAATGATAGAATTTGAACAGTCAATATCCTTTGATGGTCGGGATATTCGGCTTAAGGTGGGACGGTTCGCACCGCAAGCCGACGGTTCGGTTTTAATTGAATGTGGCGACACCTCAGTCTTAGTCACCGCCACACGCAGTGGGGGACGAGAAGGGATTGATTTTTTGCCTCTGATTGTTGATTATGAGGAAAGACTCTACGCAGCAGGACGCATTCCAGGGGGATTTCTTCGGCGAGAAGGTCGTCCCCCCGAAAAAGTGACGTTAACCAGTCGGTTGATCGATCGCCCCCTCCGTCCGTTATTTCCCCAGTGGATACGAGATGATATTCAAATTGTTGCAACCACATTGTCTCTCGATGAATTGGTTCCTCCCGATGTTTTAGCCGTCACTGGCGCTTCTCTGGCGGCGATTTGCGCGGGGATTCCCTTTTATGGGCCAATGGCTGGAGTACGGGTTGGTTTAGTGGGAGATGATTTTATCATCAATCCGACCTATGATGAAGTTAAACATGGCGATTTGGATTTAGTGGTTGCGGGAACTCCAGATGGAGTCGTGATGATAGAAGCAGGGGCAAATCAGTTACCTGAACAAGATGTCATTGAAGCGATTGAGTTTGGCTATGAGGCGGTTCGGGATTTAATTGAAGCCCAAAAACAGTTGATCAAGGAATATGGGGTTGAGATTCCAGAAGAAGAACCCCCTGCTGTGGATACCAACTTAGAAGAGTTTATCAAGTCCAAAACCACAGAACCGATTAAAAAGGTTTTACAACAGTTCGACCTTGATAAGAAGGGACGGGATGAACTGCTCGACCAGATTAAGGAAAACGAAGTCGAAAGCGCGATCGCAGAACTTCCTGAAGATGACCCCTTGCGCTTAAGTGTCGAAGAAGACCCCAAAGCCATCAGCAAACTTTTCAAAGAGGTCACCCGCACCCTCATGCGTCGCCAAATCATTGAAGATGGGGTGCGGGTAGATGGACGGAAACTGGATGAAGTGCGTCCCGTAAGCTGTGAAGTGGGGGTACTTCCCAAGCGAGTGCATGGTAGCGGGTTATTCCGTCGCGGTTTAACCCAAGTCCTCTCTCTGGCGACTTTGGGAACGCCCGGGGATGCTCAAGATTTAGCCGATGAACTCCATCCCAACGAGGAGAAACGCTATCTCCATCACTATAATTTCCCCCCCTATTCTGTGGGCGAAACCAAACCCTTACGTTCTCCAGGACGACGGGAAATCGGTCACGGAGCGTTAGCAGAACGGGCGATTACTCCGATGCTTCCCTCAAAAGAAGATTTTCCCTATGTGTTGCGAGTTGTCTCTGAGGTTCTCTCTTCTAACGGTTCTACCTCGATGGGGTCAGTTTGTGGCTCTACCCTTGCGTTAATGGATGCGGGGGTTCCCCTCACTAAACCTGTTAGTGGGGCTGCTATGGGCTTAATTAAAGAAGGAGAGGAGGTGCGTGTTTTAACCGACATTCAAGGGATTGAAGATTTCCTTGGCGATATGGACTTTAAGGTTGCCGGAACTGATACTGGGATTACTGCCCTCCAAATGGATATGAAAATCACAGGCTTAAGTTTGGAAGTGGTGCGAAAAGCCATTGAACAGGCTAAACCCGCCCGATTACATATCCTTGACAAAATGCTGGCGACTATCGATAAACCTAAAGCTGAGTTGTCACCGTTTGCACCGCATCTGATTAATCACAGAATTGACCCTGATATGATTGGTTTGGTGATTGGACCTGGAGGTAAAACCATCAAAAATATTACGGAGCAAACTGGAGCAAAAATTGATATTGAAGACAGTGGTGCGATGACGATTTCTGCATCTGACCGCGAAAGCGCGATCGCTGCTTTAAATCAGGTGAAAGCCCTCACTCGCAAAATTAACGAAGGTGACGTTTGTGTTGGCCGCGTCACCCGCATTATCCCCATTGGGGCATTTGTGGAGTTGATGCCAGGAAAAGAAGGGATGATTCACATTTCCCAACTCGCCGAATATCGTGTGGGAAAAGTGGAAGACGAAGTGGCTGTGGATGATGAAGTGGTGGTCAAAGTGCGGGAGATTGATAATAAAGGTCGCTTAAATCTCACTCGCCTCAACATCCATCCTGATGAAGCCGCTGCCGCTCGTGCTGCTCTAGAAGATGAAGCATAAGTGATTAAGTCATCATGTCTGGGAAACCAACCGCCTTAGTTTGCGGTTGGGGTCTATAACGACTTGCCAAGGGAACAAAAATCATAGATAATTGATCGTTAAGCGCTATTTTTTAGGAAATTTCCTATTGTCGTTGTCGTTTTCCCACAAGTTGGGGTGTTTCAGTTATTGGAAAGATGTTATTGCTTAGTGCAGATCAAGTTCGCTATTGTCGGGTGGCTCGCCAGACTGAAACCGAAGGGTTACAAATTATTCCTGGCATTACTTACTGTGGAAAAATCTTCGTTCGCGGTGAGATTTTTCCCCTCAACCAAAAAGAACGCGCGATCGAGTATAGTCGTCAACGATTTGTTGAATATCAAGAGCAAGTCTATATCCTGATCGTGGAAGAAACTTATCATTTAACTCTTTGGTACGAAAGCTCAGAGGTAACGCCTCTAACATCCAATCAAAATCAATATTTCTCAGATTTTATTTCTACCATTGATCTCCATCAGTTAGTTTCTCAAATGCACTCTCAGCAGGGACTTACTCTTAAAACTCGACGCAGAGGATTAAAAACCTTCCGTAAATGTTTTTCAGCACAAGAAGCAGTTCACTGGTTACAAAAACACCTTCAAATTAGTCAAGCAGAGGCAATTCGTTTAGTAGAGCGTTTACTCAAAGAAAAGTGGCTCAACCCTCTGACTCATCAATCTTTTTCTTTCAAGGAAGGAAATGCTCTCTACACTTTTCACATCGATCAATCATAACCTCAGTCAACATTCGGAATTTTTGACGGTCGTAATATATTCTAATAAGTTTTCTAATTCTGTCATTAAAGCTCGTGATTCATTCAAATATTGAGCCGTCCGTCTAGATGCTTGAGCGACTTCTGCTAAGTTGTTTGTTGCTAAATCACTATTTGTTTTTAATTGAGAGAAACTATCTAAAACAGGTTCTAGATACTTCATTTCTTCTGTAATTCGAGCCATTAAACTGTCTAAAGACTCCAAACAATCTATTGACTGCTTAAACAGTTGGTTGAGTTGCTGACTGGCTTCGTTATTGGTCTTTAATAAATAATCGTGAAAGTTTTGGGTTTCTTCCATAATTTTTTGTTGGCTGTTTTGGTGTTCCCGCAGCAAAGTTTCTTGTTCATCTTGTAATTGTCGATAGCTACGATACACCTGCGTCATGGTGCTTAAATAGGTGGTGTGTATTTCTTGAATGGCACCAGTGAAGGCTTGAATTTCATCAATTAATTGCTGAAACTCTGATCTCACAATTTTCTTTTCATAGTTTTCTCCTAAACTTGAAATTTCTCCCCCTAATAACCAGCCCACAATACTGGTTGATAAAGCACTGCCAAGAGGGTATAAAATTTCATTGAGTGCTTCTTGATCAAACGCAGTTTCTCCTAATAAAATTAGTGCTGATGCAAAACCGATGAGGGTATGGAGATATCCAGCAGTTTGAATACGGTTTCCTGCTTCTTCTTTCAGGGATTGCGGAATTAAAAAGAATCCCCAAATCACCAGAATCAGTAAGTGAGATAAGCCTTCAATTAATAAAATTTCATTAGAAAATACTTTACTAACGGCAATCACCATTCCTAAGATAATTCCAAGGACATAGATTAACGTAAAGCCTGCTAAACTAGATTGAGGATATTGCATTACTTTATGAGGATAGCTTGTCGATAAGTTTCTCTAACTCGGCAAGAGATTGCTGATGCCAAAATAGACCAACTCGATGTTGTTGTTTTTGATAATTGCGGGGTTGTAATCGCTCTAAAATATCAATAATGTCTAAGGCTCGTTTGAAGACAAAAACGGTCTTTTGGAAGGAGGGAAAATCATGCTCTGCTGCTGATTCATATAAGGGAAACTCATTAATCACTCTGGTTTCTATGGGGTAGGCTTGATCAACGGTCATGAACTCTTTAAATATATCTTGACAAAGCTGTCTTTTGGCTTGATTTTGAATTAATGTCTCATAAGAGAAATTCACAGCTTTTAAAAATGTAGCAACGGCTGTAAAAGGGTCACAATGCTTTAGTAAACTTTCTAAGCGATCGGGGGAATAATATAGATTAACTTGTCTCAAGATCAGTTCAGTTGCTCGGACTTTGAGCGAGAAAATATTGGTATCGGGGACAGGATTAAACGCGGTTTGCTGAGGAAAGAGAAAACAATGATATCTTTCTAGAAATTGTAAAGTAATGGGCTGTGTGGGGTCAAAGGTTTCGCTTTCGGGTTGGAGCAAAAATTTCTGGAAAACTTGGCGCGATCGCACGCTAAGAGTCCATCTTGTTAAAAAATGATCTCTCAAGGAGTGATGCTTCATTGGTAATTTGGTTAAACAAACGTGATTCTTTACAGATTGTACTCAAAGTCAGTGACAATTGACCTTTACCCATAGCCTTAAACCTTATCTTGGGTTGGCGATTGTCAGTATAAAGGTTTAGGTTAGGACGTTTAATGTGGCAGGGAGTGCGACCGTCTCGGTCGCTACTATTCTCCAGAATGTCGTAAACAAAACCTGTAGCGCTATATTTGATCGAATTAACTTAATGAGTCACTGTGAGAGCCAAAAATTGCGATCGCGCTGCCAATTAATAAAATGATCGCACCGCTCAACACAAACCAACCAGGTATTTCTCCGAAAATAAAAAAGCCTAAAACACTGGCACTCACGGGTTCAAATAAAATGGCTAACGTGACAAATGTTGGCGAAATAAACCGTACTGCCCAATTAAAACTGGTATGTCCCAACACTTGGGAGAAAATAGCCATTCCTAATAAGTATAAATAAATTTGAGGTGAATAACCCCAGTAATTAATCTGAAAGAATAAAGGCAGAGGAAGCAGAAAAATGGCAGCACTGGTATAGGCGATCGCGCTATAGTTTCCGATGGATAATCCCCATGCTTGCGCTTGTTTTCCTAATAAAAAATAGAGACTGGCTCCCCAGGCTCCCAGTAATGCTAAACCATCTCCTAGTAAAGGATTACTCCCTCCAGAAAGACTTCCTGCATCCGAGATCGCGATCCAAAATCCCCCCAACAAAGCAATCATAATCCCTAAAATCGTTAAATGTTTTGGCTTTTCTTTTAACCATAGCCAAGAGAGAATTGTTACCCAGATCGGATTGGTGGTGACAATGGTTGTCGAAGCTGCGATCGAGGTAAAAGATAAGGAAGTCGTCCAAGCTGCAAAATGAAAAGCAAGAGTAAGACCAGCCGCAAGCGCATAAAAATAGGCTTTTTTAGCAACAGGAACTTGAGAGCTTTTTCTAATAAATGGAATGATCATTAAAGACGCGATCGTCAAGCGAGATGCAGCAATAAATAAACTAAAGCCTAAGCCACTTTCTCCCGCCGTCTCTAAACAAAGGCGAATAAAAATTGCTGCGGTTGAAACTCCAACCACCCCAAAAAATAAAACGGTAATTATTGAAAATTGAGAATTAGTCAGCACTTAAACTTGGGAGGTTGTGGTTGTTGAATAATCGGCACAAGCTATTATTGAACAAGCCAAGAGCGAACAGCTAGTAAAAATCCATCCTTCCTTCTGACAGCCATTAAAAAACTCGCAACCGTTAAGTATCCTAGCTCAAGCCAGACCACCTAACAACTGCGAGTCTTAATTAAAGGTTAACCCAATGCAATGGTTCAGAAACTACTGCATAGGATGGAAGAGTAAATCAGGGAAAAAGCGATTAAACTCAATCAAGATTCCAGCCGTAACGGTTAAAAGAGCCATAATTAAAACAGGCGCACTGGAAAGAAATGTTTTGAAACTGTCCATAAGATCAATAATCTCCTATTATTAACATCAGACTAACGAGGGGAAATGGGGATTTCGCCTTCTTTAGCGGTTAACTCCCCAGAGAGAAACTCTTTGACAGCAGCAACCGGCCAAGCAAAACCACCAAACATGATTTTGAGAGCGCGAGGAACATCGATGAGAATCTCTTTTTCTTCGGGGTTTTTCTCTTCTCTGATAGAAATCAGGTAAGCGCGACCAACCCAACCAATCCAACCCGCAATGTAAAGGAACATGATGCTAGGGATCAAAAAGTCACCAGCATGAGACAGACGACCATCAACCACAAGGTGAGGTAACCCTTCTGGGCCGCATAGCGCTTGAGCATAACGCTCAGCACGTTTTTGGCCTGATTGAGGATCAGCCGTGGTATTACGGAAGTTTTTCGCTCGTTCTTGATAAGCTGGAGACTCACTACAGGGAACGAGTTGACCATTTCCTTGCGCTTGAGCGTGAGCAGGAGCCGCAAAGCCTAACAGGAGCATGACAGACAGAATTAAAGCAAGCAGTCTTGGCATAAATTGTTTCCTTTTGTTACAACTGAATTTAGCTTCTTGTACAAAAGATAACGCAGCAGTCGATGCGTTAAAAGTTAATCTTAACCTTCTACTGTTTTTCCGTAAAGTTAATATTACTAAACATATACAAATTCCCTTTTTTAGAAAACTATGTCCACTATCCTCGCTCTCGAAACCAGTTGCGATGAGACTGGTGTCGCCATTGTTAAGAATCGTGACATTTTAAGTAATGTTGTTGCTTCTCAAATCGACCTTCATCGCACCTACGGAGGAGTTGTCCCCGAAGTTGCTTCCCGTCAACATCTAGAAGTGATTAATACTTGTTTAGCAGAAGCTCTCGAAAAAGCTGATCTCAGTTGGGATCAGATTGATGGGGTGGCGGTGACAGTTGCCCCTGGCTTGGTAGGAGCGCTGTTGGTCGGATTAGCCACAGCAAAAACCCTAGTAATAGTTCATAATAAGCCTTTATTAGGCATTCATCACCTAGAAGGGCATATCTATGCCAGTTATCTCAGCGAACCGACTTTAGAACCGCCCTTCCTCTGTTTATTGGTTTCTGGCGGGCATACCAGTTTAATTGCGGTGCGTGGTTGTGGGGATTATATCATGCTCGGGGCTACTCGCGATGATGCTGCCGGAGAAGCCTTTGATAAGACGGCTCGCTTGCTAGGATTGGGTTATCCGGGGGGACCGGCAATCGATCGCGCTGCTCAATCTGGAAATCCCTTTGCTTTTTCTCTACCAGAAGGAAAAGTTTCTCGTCCAGAGGGAGGCTATTATCCTTATGAGTTTAGTTTTAGTGGCTTGAAAACCGCCGTATCGCGGTTAGTGAAGGAATTGGAAGTCAAGGGAGAGTTACCTGTCAATGATTTAGCAGCCTCCTTTCAGGAAACTGTTGCTCGATCGCTCAGTGAAAGAGCGATCGCCTGTGCTTTAGAGTATGATTTGCCCGCGATCGTTGTGGGAGGGGGAGTCGCAGCAAACCGCAGTTTAAGGGCAAAATTAAGCCAAAAGGGAGCAGAAAACAAGATTCAGGTTTATTTCCCACCCATGAGCTTATGCACCGATAATGCAGCAATGATTGCTTGTGCTGGAGTCCAACATTATGAGCGCGATCGCGTTTCTCCCCTCACCATCAGCGCCATGTCTCGCTTACCCTTAACCGATGTGATGAGTCTTTATACCCAAAAAATAACCAACCAGATACAAAGAACCACATAAAATAATCGTTGGCGGTTCGGGTGTTATAGAGAACACTTTCTCCAGAGCCACTGACAAATCAGGATTGGGATAACACTTACAAATTCCATGTTGCATTAGACACAAATCATCAGGTGCTGTTGTCTTGTGGTCAGGGACAGGGACAGTATAGAGAGTATCTTCAGGACGGAGAAGAATATTTAAAATTTTTTCCTGTTCTTTTGTGGCTAAAATTCCCATAATCCAAGTGACAGGATGGGGTAAACTATCGACATAATCACGGAGTCCAAGCGCTGCTGCGGGGTTGTGAGCGCCATCTAGGAGAAGATCGCGGTTTTGCCATTTCACCCATTGTAAACGTCCTAGCCAGCGTGCTTGTTTCATTCCCTGTTGTAGGGTAGCCTGAGAAATATTCCACCCCTGTTGCTGCATCAGTTGTAGGGTTGCCACCGCAAGCGCAGAATTGGTTAATTGGACGCTTCCGAGTAAAGGTAAGGGATAGGTCAATCCATTGTAAGTTGCTTCCTTGTCTGTGGTGAGGGTTGCGGGTTTGACCCAAGTGAGGGGACAATTGAGAGCTTCCCCACGTTGTTGAATGACGGTTGCTGCTTCTGGGTCTTGAACCGCAATCAACGCTGGACAATGAGGTTTGAGAATTCCTGCTTTTTCTCCGGCAATTTTGGTGAGGGTATCTCCTAAAACTTGCCAATGTTCCCGACTAATTGGGGTAATCACGGAGGCGATCGTCTCATTTTTAACATTGGTCGCATCTAAACGCCCTCCTAATCCCACTTCCATCACAGCAACATCAACCTTTTTTTGGGCAAAATAAAGCCATGCGATCGCAGTGACCACTTCAAACAGCGTTGGTGTTTCCTCCTCAGAAAAGTTGTCTGCGATCGTCTGTTTCACTGTTTCTAAAAGCGCGAGAAACTCTGAGGGGGCGATCGCCTTTTCATTCAAACAAATCCGTTCAGTCCAATCTACTAAATGAGGGGAAGTATAACGACCAACCTGATAACCCGCAGTGGTCAAAACTGAGGATAAATAAGCACAAACTGATCCCTTGCCATTCGTTCCCGCTACATGAACCACAGGAACAGATTGTTCTGGATTGCCCAATTGAGTGAGTAAGCGCTGAATCCGAGTTAACCCTAAATTAACCCCAAACCGTTGAAAAGAAGCTAAAAATTGATCTATGTTCATTTAATACTTTATCCCGATCGGTTGATACTCCCACGACTCCTGTTAGCTCATGGTTTTGATTTGGCATCACTTTCTTTTTATAATAGAAGAAGCAAAAACAAACCCACAGAATTAATTGATTTTGGATTTACCCTCATTTCTCTGGTTGTGGAAAATTGCTGCTTGGTCGATGGGCTTGTCTGTGACAGCTTATGGTATCCTAGCCGCGACAGGTCTCGGATTTACTTATTTTCGCGTTCAAAAATCACCGCGTCCGTCTTGGTTACGCCCCCTTCATATCATGATCGGGGTCATTTTGGTCAGTTTAATCTTCCTGTTACTGACGATCGGGATTGTGGGAACATTAGGCTATTATGGAAGTCTAGGACATTCGCCCCATTTAATTGCAGGTTTAATTGTAGTCGGATTAGTGGTATTATCGGCAGTGAGCGCCAGTCAAATTAGCGCCAAACGTCCTTGGGCGCGATCGCTTCATCTGGGGACAAATGCGGTGCTATTTGTTGCCCTGGCTTATGTGTCTTGGACGGGATGGAATGTGGTGCAAAAATACTTAAATTGAGAAAGAGAAAGGATTAAAGAAGCAACGATGAGTAGCACAATAGTTATTGGCGGTGGGATTATTGGCAGCGCGATCGCGCTATCCCTACAGCAACGGGGGGAACAAGTCACTGTTGTCAGTCGTCAGCAAAGTGAAGCAGCAGGATTCGCAGCAGGGGGGATGATTGCCCCACAAGCAGAAGCGATTCCACCGAGTCCGTTATTAGATTTAGCACTGCGATCGCGCCAATTATACCCCGATTGGATTGCCCAACTCGAAGACCTGACAGGAGAAGATACAGGCTATTTTCCCTGTGGAATTTTAGCCCCAATTCTCGACCCCAGCCAAGAACCCAATTCCCCCATTGTCGAACCAGCCACATGGATAGAAAAACGGGATTTAGAATTCTATCAACCTGGCTTAGGAGAAGCGATCGCAGGCGCATGGTGGTATCCTGAAGACGGTCAAGTAGATAACCGCGCTTTGCTGAAAACCCTCACCCAAGCAGCCAAAGCAAAAGGAGTCACCTTCTTAGAAGGAGTCACCGTTAAAAGTCTCCAAAAGCAAAACGGTCGTGTCACTAAAATTAGGACAAGCGCAGGAGAATTACAAGCCGATCATTATGTCCTCGCCACAGGAAGTTGGGTAAAAGAATTACTTCCTCTCCCTGTGCGTCCCATCAAAGGACAGATGATGTCCCTCAGAATGCCCAGTGAACCTTATCCTCTGCAACGGGTTTTATTTGGCCCTGGGATTTATCTAATTCCCCGTCAAGACGGTCGTTTAACGGTTGGCGCAACTGTAGAAGATGTCGGTTGGACTGGAAACAATACCCCCGCAGGGATGAAAACCCTCAGCGATCGCGCCATGACCCTCTATCCAGACTTAGCCAACTGGTCGATCGAGGAAACATGGTGGGGATATCGTCCTACAACCCCTGATGAGTTACCCATCCTTGGACAGTCAGACTGTGAAAACTTATTCCTAGGGGGAGGACATCATCGTCACGGCATTTTACTTGCCCCTGTCACTGCTGAAATCATCGCTGATCTGATTGCTAACGGAAAATCCGATCCCCTACTCGATCATTTCCGTCCGCAGCGCTTCCATAGCCAAAACACTCGTCAATGGTTCACCCATCAAAATCATCAATCTTCATCAATAACCATGAACGGTCATAACGGTCAAATCAGTCATCTTAGTTTTCCCAGTCAAACCAAAACCACCGTTTCGCAACCCAACGATGACCCCTTAGTCATTGCAGGACGGACATTTCAATCCCGTTTACTCACAGGAAGCGGAAAGTATCCCAACGCCCAAATCATGCAGGAAAGCATCACTGCTAGTGGCAGTCAAATCGTCACCGTAGCAGTGCGTCGCGTCCAAAATAAGGCCCCCGGACACGAAGGGTTAGGAGAAGCGATCGATTGGAATCAAATCTGGATGTTACCCAATACAGCAGGGTGTAAAACCGCCGAAGAGGCCATCCGCGTGGCGAAGTTAGGACGAGAAATGGCAAAACTGCTCGGTCAAGAAGACAATAATTTTATCAAGTTAGAAGTCATCCCTGAACCCAAACATCTCCTCCCCGACCCAATTGGCACTTTAGAAGCAGCAGAGAAATTAATTAAAGAAGGCTTTGCAGTCTTACCCTATATCAACGCCGATCCTGTCTTAGCCAAACGCTTAGAAGACCTGGGCTGCTCAACAGTGATGCCATTAGGATCACCCATTGGATCGGGACAAGGGATTAAAACCGAAGCCAATCTGCGGATTATCATTGAAGAAGCAAACGTTCCTGTGGTCGTCGATGCAGGGATTGGAACGCCCAGCGAAGCAGCTTATGCAATGGAATTAGGGGCTGATGCCTTGTTAATTAATAGCGCGATCGCCCTAGCGAAAAACCCTGTCGCAATGGCAAAAGCAATGGGAATGGCAACGGAAGCAGGAAGACTTGCCTATCTTGCAGGACGCATTCCCATTAAACAATATGCCAGCGCCAGTTCTCCAACTACGGGATTAGTGGGTTCAGTTAATGGAAATTCGTAATTAAAAGTGCGATCGCGCTTTCTTTTCTGTGGGGCGATCGCTCAAGGCAATATTTGATTCTATTTCCTCTGTTGACCTCGATCGTCATTCATCCGCAGCATTAAACTGGTGAAATGAGGTTGAATTGTCCAACCTTTGCCAAGTTGGAAAGTGGTGAGGTGTTGCTAACAATGACCACAGCTAGTCTGTTTCCTGTAGCATCTTGAGGTCTTCCTGAAATTCAGTCACATCGTAGTGGACACAAATTCCTCGATCGGCTAGCAGTTTTTGAAACTGCATTCGGTACATCCCCATCAGTTTGCTCGCCTTCCCCAAACTAATTTTGTCTCCCTATTTAGTGAATATGGTGTAACTTTTTTGCTGTCTCAGGAGGATGATAAGACCAAATTGAAATTAGTCTAGACCTTAGTGCAAACAACTATTGCCATTATCCTAAGATGTCGGCTTCGCTCCACGTATATCTTGTATGAGATAATTATTAAATTCAAATGAAATTGATAGCTCTATGGAACTTCTAACTTTCTTGGGAACGGGGAATTACAACACGACAAATTACACTTGGCAAAATCAGACTAAAGAGACTCCTTATGTTGCGGAAGCATTAGCTGAATTTATCGAACCACAACAAATCAAAATTTTTGTTACTCGTGAAGCTAGAGAGAAGCATAGTCAGCTATTTCTAGAACGGCTCAATCCCAATTATCATTGTACGTTTGTAGATATTCCGTCGGGTCAATCAGAAACAGAAATTTGGCAAATTTTTGAAGCGGTTGTTAATGCAGTTGACTCGGACACGAAAATCAGTTTTGATATTACTCATGCTTTTCGTTCTCTTCCTTTACTTGTCTTATTAGCAGGTGCTTTCTTACAAAAAGCCAAGAATGTCAGTATTCAAGGAGTCTATTATGGCGCATTTGAAGTTAATCGCGACCAACCTCCTATTTTTGACCTTACTTCCGCTATGAAATTACTGGATTGGTTGACAGCAACTGATAAATTTATCACCACTGGATCAGCCGTTGAATTAGGAGAACTATTAACAACAATTCAGAGAGACTTTTATCAACAAAATAAACCTCAAAAAGGAGAAGCACGACCCACACAATTACAAGGTTTTGGGGATAAAATTCTTAAGTTTTCTCAATCTTTAGAATATGTTAGAGCTATGGATGCGCTTAATGATGCGGCGAGAATACAAGAATTTTCTACGGAACGCTTGAGTGATGAAATTGGAGTTTTTGCTAAACCCTTCGAGCTTTTACTCAATCCAATTCAAGAGGAATATGGACAGTTTGCTGTTGCTGATAGTCGTGAAGCTGATCTGAAACTTGTTTTAGAAAAGCAATTTCTACTGTTACGTTGGTATGTTTCTAAGCAACTGGGAACACAGGCGATTTTATTAGCAAGAGAGTGGATTATTTCGGCTCTTTGTTATTTAGAAAAAGTTGACTATTTAAGTCGGGAAAAAAGAGGAACGATCGAGCAGCAATTGGGAAAAATGACAGGTAAAAACCGAGACTTAGAACAGCCAATTGTTAAATGGATTCAAGATGCAGAGGTTTTGAGTAATACTTGGTCAAAGCTAACAGAATATCGCAATGATATTGCTCACTGTCAAATGCGAGAAACTGGGATTGCGGCAAATAAATTAGGTCGGTATGTTAAAACTAATCTGCTTGATGAGTTGAGTCAATTGTTTCCAAATTTAGTGATTTAATTGTTTAGGTGGATTGTGTAAACTTTTCAGCTAAATAAATCGCGATTCTGATGCTGATAGGTTTATGATTAGGTGAAGTCTGATCTTGGGGAATCAGATCAAGGATTGCGGTTTGTTTCTTCTGAAATTGTAAGCGCGATCGAGCATAGAATAACATCCCTGTTGCTGATAAGCTAATGACAGGGATTTCATCTATTTTTTCCTCATCAATGAGGGTATTAAAATAATCCGAATCAAAGTGGTCAGCGAGATCAGATTTTACTAGGGTTTCTTCCGCTTCCAGTTGTTCAAAAATGACATAATGATCGATCCAGAATCCTAAATCTAGCGCGATCGGTTGCGGCGGAAGTTCGATCACTTCCGAGAAACGTTCAAATAAATAATAAATAGGAATCCCTAACGCTTGTCCAATCATTCCTGCAAAAGAAATTTGCGCTTTGTAGCCACCAGTGGCGTTTATAGCGATACATTCTGAAGAAGAATGTTGAACTTGGGTGCTAATTTCTCGCACTAAATTTTTAAGCCCTTCTTGACGAAAGGCTTTCACATTATTATCTTTCAATCCTGTTAAAACTTTCACCTCCACTGTTTCAAATTGGATGGGATTTTTGTGATTTTCGTAATACAGTTTCAGGAGTTGACCGATTGCTTTTCCATCTTCAGTTTCAGAAACCAGAAAAACTAACTTTAAGCAGTCACTGAGTAAGTTTTTTTGGCAAATGCGAGAAATAGAATTAATTTCAGCCCCACAAGCGCGATCGGTGTTTTCTAACTGATTGAGAAGTAACGCGGATTGCTTCCAGTTTTGCTGGGAGAAGGCTTGATTGATTTCTCCTTCAGCACGTTTTATATTATTAAATAAACTGGTTCCGACGGTACAAATGAGTGTGTTTCGCATTGATTGGTTTGAATGAATTTTTAAGCTAAGACAAGAGAACTTATTCTCTAGATTACAGGTAAATGCTAAAAAAATCGCCTCCTAAATCTTGGGTGTTGTGAAATTAAAATGCTACCTTAGAGGTGTTACGAAAGTACAACCAAGACCCATGAAACGAACCATTCATTTACCTGATGAGTTAGCCCAACAAATTGAGGAATATCTCAACCAACATCCTGAAGAAAACTGGTCTAGCCTCGCTCAAAAAGGGCTAAAGCAGGTCATTCGTCGCAAAGACCCCTCTTCTCTCCTAGCTGTAGCAGGAAGCGTGGAACTCCCCCCCGATGCTTCCACCAACGAAGATGAGTATCATTAATGAAGCTAGTGATTGATACGGGACCCTTCATCGCCATTTTCAGTCGAACAGATTCTGAACATGAGAACTGCTTAAGGGGATATCAACAAATTGTTGCTGAAGGTTATGAGCTATATACTCCCTTTCCTATCTTCTGCGAAGTCCACAAACTGCTATTGCAAAGGCTAGGCGATCGTGTCGCCAGAACTTCGTTAGTAGCATTAGAAGAAGCCGTCTCCATCGTTCCCTTTGAATTAGCAGATATTCAAGAATCGATCGAGCTAGTGAGTTCTACCCCTCAATGGAAAGGAACTTTGCAGGATGCCTCAGTTGTCACCCTCTCCCGCACCTTAATCTGTCCTGTCTGGACACTGGATTATCGCGATTTTTCTCGATTTAAAGATTTAGAGTTCTGGACACCTGCTCCTGAAAAATAAGGATAATTAGTTGTTTATCTCAAGATCATCCTTTAATTGCTCAACTCACTGGCTTATCAAGTTCTTAAATAATCTAGCAATAATTTTCTTCTTTGCCTAGAAAAATTCGCTAACAGGGAAAGCTATATCAATGGAAAAATCAGAAGAAATAGTAGGGTGGGCAATGCAAACCATTACCAATTTGATGACTAATCAATTAATTTCAGAGTGAGTAATGAGCAGGCTATTTTAAGGGAAAAATATGCAGACAAGGGGTAGCTTGATCGCGCAATTCTTTAAAATACTTTCGACGCGGATCAGCCGTCGCACCAAACACAGTTACCACTTGAAAATCATCTAGATCAGCAATCCAAACAGGAGACGGTTTCACCTCACCGTGTACTTTTCCACAGAGAAACCCATCATAATCACCACGAAATTTAAACTGATCACTATGCAGAACATCTAACGCAAACGGTTTATTAGACTGACTCTTACCTGAACAAACAACAATTTGACAGTTTTGATCCACTGCTTCTTGCCAATTTTCTTTTGTAACATTTCCTGTGTTTAAGGGAGATTTTGGATCAATGTTTTTGCCTGTTAACTCTCCTAATGCTGAATAAAATCGGCTTAGTTTCTGACAGAAAAGATTACGAAATTGTTTAATGTCTTCTGGAATCTCCCAAAAACTTTCTTCTCCAGCGATAAAAGTTGAACCGCGAAACCAAGGCGCACGTTCTCTGGTTTGACGAGAATAACAAGGTCGTCTTGCCCCTTGACCAATCCCTCCTAATTGGAACATCATCCAAGTCAAGTTTTCTATTAAGAGTTTGACTGTTTTTTCTTCTGACTTAATCTCGGAAGATAATCCTAAAATTAGCACTCCCGATTGTTCACCGCGAGGATCATTTTTATTTTTTGCTTCTTTTTGTTCCAGTTTGCCATTATTAAGTCTAACCTCTAAAAAGCCTCGTCTTTGCGGTTGAATTGCTCCGAAAATTCTTGCCTCCCATTGAGGCTTTCTTGTCCGCCAATTTGGATGATGTCGTGATTTTGAATTAAAGTTTGGAAGTCGTTTTCTGATTGTTGTCCTGTTCCGTTGGCTTGGTTGGTGAGTCCCCAAGTAAAATACATAAGCGTATCAGGGGGAATAGCTTCTTCATAGCGGAAACCGCCATCAACGACTTTATGTTCATCGAGTTTGATTTTCACTTGTCGCCACAAACTCATTTGGATGAGAGTCGCGCAATGTTGGTCGGGAAGCACTAAAACTTTGTCTATACTGCTGTCTTGTTGCGGAACAAAAGATTTCCATTTATCTTTTTCATCTGTATCTTTGTCATCTGTTTCATCTTTCTTGAAAGGTTTCAGTTCATCGGCTTGGATGATCGCATCTTTCAGGTAAACTTTGTTCTTTTGATTGAAGTTACAGCTATAGGGTTGGGGAATTTCAGTTTTTTCTTGTTTTGGTGGTTGACGGCTTTGCCAACGACGCAGTAAAAATGGCGAACTAATCCAAACTACGCCATGACTGAGGGAGGGAACGGGAACCCAGAGTAATGCTCCATCACCGACCCAAATATCTCCTTGTTCCAGTTGTTGGGCTTGATCTAATTCTGTGCCGAAGAGTTGGAAGCATTGTTTTTGATTTTGGCTTTTCACTGTTGCCCGTAGGCGACCGCGAATAGTGCTAGAAGGAATATAATGACATCACTGGGTAAATAGAGCGACGGGTGTTAGGATTTTTGATGTCAACATTGGTCAAATCATCTAAATTCGCTGGCACTAGCGGACAAGGGCGAGTGCGATCCCACAGCGCCTGATTAAGGCTGTTATCATTGAGCCAGTCTAGGGGAAATAAGGGAACTGAACCGAGGAAACCCAGAGGACGCGGGAAATAAAGGGTGGTTTCGTGACATAAGAAGGGTCCTTTTAGGGTTAAGTTGGCTTTTTCACCAAGTAATCCCCGAATTGCCCCAGCTAGGGTGTGTCCGTTGGGCGGAAAGACGCTACCTGCCCACGCCCGTTCCCCAGGGGTAAAGGGTTTCGCATCTCGGAATAAGAGTACATCGAGGGGAGTGAGTCGATACCAATACATCATGTTTTCTCCTCACAGTTTAATCGTGCGCGATCGCTGCACAAAAGCAGCCAGTTTCAACCAGTTGGTGACGGCTTCTTCCAGTTTGGCTTCCGGATGATGCTGCCACAGAGTGTTTATAAATTCAGCAAAAGACTGTTGAAATTGTGCTTGTAATTCAGGTGTCTTGAAGGTTTCACGACGGGAAACAAAGAAACTCACCCAGGGTTGAATCGCCTCTTGTGATGGAATCGGATGCTGATTCCAGAGGGTTGCTGCTTGTTCATATAAACTGCTTTCTAAGTCTGGATAATTTTTCAGTAATTGTTGCCATTGGTGAAACACAGGGAATTTTGCCGTCGCTTTTAAGATATTGCCATTACTATACAAAACTCGCACCTGAACTGCATCTTTCGTTTTGCCATTACCATCATCATGGGCTTTGGCTTCCGCTTCCGCTTCCCAGAGATTTTCTAGGGTAATCGCGAGGGGAACAGAATGATGAGCGAGAGTAACCCCAAAGCTAAGGGTGGCAAGTTGTCCCATTGTAAACAACGGTCGATCGCGCAGGAAAGCGTTTTTTGCCGTTTGTTTATATTGCCAATAATCTCCCGTATTATCAAACTCGTTTTTGGGGTCTTCATCACCGCGAAAACATTGGCGAATATCCCACAACCAATCATCCCATTCCCATAAATTGGTGTAGGCGAGAACATCATCTCCCCCACTATAAATCAGTCGTCCTGCATACCGTTGTTCTGTGAGATAGGGAACCAGTTGATTAGAAAAATCTAGCAAAGCGCGACTGAGAGCGTTATGAGTGGAAGGTCCCATGCGCTTTCTCATCTGCAAAAACTGATTATATGCCGCTTTTACCTCCTCAGAGACATTTAAATTTGCAGATCACTGTCGGTTTTGTAATCTTGTTCCAATAATGATTGTGAATTATAATTCGAGAAAAATCTAGCACCCTCCGCCGTGGGCAAAAATAGTGATAATGTTTCAGGAGAAATAACTATGATTTTTAACCTCAAAAGTAGCCCCAGCGCCCTCACCCTAAGTGGATTATTATGGTGTGGTAGTCTGTCGATGATACAGAGTGTCAGCGCCCAAAATCAACCGATGATAGTGGCACAAAATAATCAGTTTCAGCAACACTATGGGCAAATGAATCAGTATTCCGCTTTGGCATACAACGAAATTTTACCGTTTTTAACAGGATTAAGCCAAATGGAAAATGTCGCCACCGATGAAGAGTTATTAACCCTCATGCAACAACTCAATCCCATAGCTAATCGCATCACCAATAATTTTGCCCAAAGCTATCAAGCAGGAGAAAAAATAATACCTCCTGCTAACGCCAACAATCCCCAAAACGAATATCTGCGCAATGTCATTAACATTAACGGCATCGGTTACAACACCTTTTCTCCTTGGACAAATATTTTTAACCAGATTTTAACCGCTTATCAGAAAGAAGATGCCGAAATGTTGCAGAGCGCGCTGTTACAAATGCCCCCCGCCGTAGAACAGATTATGAACTTTGCCGACCAAACCCAAGCAGTTATCAATCAAGGCAATCAAGTGGTAGCAAGTATGAATAATACCCCCCCTGTGACATCTAGCAACACTCAAAACTATAGTGCAATGTCTGGTATGATGCACCAATCCACCATGAGCATTTTAAGTAATATGGGTTCTGGAGGTGAATGGCGCTATAACTATGGTACAGGGCAAGATGAATTTTATCAGTTTTAGCCAATTGGTTAAGTCAGTGGGTGGCGTGGTTAGGTTTTATCGTGTATCTGTTAGGAAGTGGTTTAATTCTTTGGCAAGGGTGGTGAGTTTATCATAAGGGGTAGCGCAATAAGCCAAAGGCTTAGTGCCGAAGGCACATCGCGCTTAGAAAACCAAAGCATTAGAAAAGAACTACAAATATGACTAACCCATCTCCTAATGAAGAGAACAAATCCTCGCCTCAACGTCAGAAATGGCTAGATTTTTTGGGGTTGTTTATTTTGGGAATAATCTTTGTGTTTGGACTCGCGCTCGTCCAAGAAATCGGTATTGAAGCAATCCGCGCTCAGGTCAAACAATTAGGAATTTTCGCTCCCTTTGCCCTTTTGTTACTGCGTTCAGTTAGTATTGCGATTCCAGCCATTCCCAGTACCGCCTATTCCGTATTAGCAGGAACTTTGTTTGGTTTCTGGCAAGGGATTCTCGTCATCGTCATCGCCGATTTACTTGCTTGTTCTTTGAATTTCTATTTGGCTAAACGGTATGGTCGTGGGCTTGTGCAACGGTTAGTAGGTCAACGATTTATGGGAAAAGTGGATTCTTTTTCTTCCAACTATCTAGAAACTAATCCCTTCTTAGTGGCAGCGTTTTTGATGACAGGATTATTCGATTTTGTCTGCTATGCAGTCGGGCTGACAGAAATGCAGTGGCGCAAGTTTCTTCCCGCCTTAGTGCTTGGTATTGCTGTCTCCACTCCTCCTATTGTGGCTTTGGGGGCTGGAATCTTTACTAATGGAAAATGGTTGCTGGGCTTGGCACTGTTAGGAATGTTCGCTTTAGCCTTGCTAACAGGATGGTTGCGTCGGAAAACCAATCTTAAAGTGTAGATACAGTAAGATGTTCAATTAAAATAATCCTTACTAAAGCGATACTATCGGTGATAAAAACATCTGCTATTCCTCCAATCTAACAATGAAGACAATCAAACAGTTGTGGAAAAAGAAGCAGTGCGCCATCGTTTTCGTCGTCATGCAGGTTCAATAAACTTAGGTGATCCGACGGGAGCGGACAACTAAACCATTGATGCTGACTTAGCTAGAGCATACATTAATGAGGATGAAACAGAAAAATAAGTGTTACTTTCAGATACATTAAGGTTGCTCTGCTATCTTCATCAGGGTGAAGCGCAACAGGAACAAGCAGTTTTATACTTCGATCGATCTCACCAGAGTCTAACCCATAGCTATGTTTTAGCTGAATTGATTGCGTTAACTCAAGTTAGAAGATTTCCGCGAACCCCTACTTTAAATTTTCTAAATGATTTATTGGATCATCCAGATATCGAGGTCATCTGGGTTAATGAATTATTATACCATTTTGAAAAAGAAATGTTACAGTAGTAGAGGTGTCGAAGTAAGGAATTTAGCAGGATGAGAGTAGATTATCAG